>JAIBDA010000114.1 GCA_024679635.1 Amphritea sp.
ATCGCCAAAGACAATGTTTTAGTACCTTCACCGAACTGGTCAAACTCGAATACACCAACCGGGCCGTTCCAGATAATGGTACCCGCTACTTTCAGCAGCTCTGCCAGATTCGCAGCAGTCTGAGGGCCGATATCCAGAATCATGTCATCTTCAGCAACATCGTCCACCAGCTTTATCGTCGCAGTAGCGGTTTCAGCAAACTCGGTGGCCACAACCACATCAACTGGCAGTGGAATATTAACCTTTGCCATCAACGCTTGCGCCGTTGGAATCAGGTCGTGCTCACACAGAGACTTACCTACCGGCTTACCGGCAGCGGCCAGAAAAGTATTCGCGATACCACCACCGACGATCAGCTGATCGACTTTATCAGACAGGGATTCCAGTACCGTCAGTTTGGTCGATACTTTTGAACCACCCACAATAGCCGCCATAGGTGCCACAGGGTTTTTAAGGGCTTTTGCCAGGGCATCCAACTCACCTGCCAGCAATGGGCCAGCACAGGCAACTGTCGCAAATTTAGCCACACCATGGGTTGACGCCTGAGCACGGTGTGCGGTGCCGAAAGCATCCATTACGTAGATATCACAGAGCGCGGCCATCTTCTGCGACAGCGCTGCATCATCTTTCTTTTCGCCGTTATTAAAACGAACATTTTCAAGTAAAACAACGTCCCCTTCAGCCACCTCAAAACCGCCATCCAGCCAGTCTTTAACCAGGGGAACTTCACGCCCCAGCAGACTACTCAGATGCGCAGCAACCGGCGCCAGAGAGCTAGCGTCATCATAGACACCCTCAACCGGACGACCCAGGTGAGACATCAGCATCACCTTTGCGCCCGCTTCCAGAGCGTGCTTAATCGTTGGCAGTGATGCGCGAATCCGGGCATCACTACTCACTTGGCCATCCTTGACTGGCACATTGAGGTCTTCACGGATCAGGACACGTTTGCCCTTCAGATCCAGTTCGGTCATTTTCAATACGCTCATAACACTTCCTGCTTTCTAGTCTCTAAAAATTTTAAAGTACCGCCTGTTTCTGGCCATACTTTGGAATTACTTACTCTCAGGCGGGCAGTTCAGCCAGCCCTGCGCCACATCGAGCATCCGGTTGGCAAAGCCCCACTCGTTATCAAACCAACACATCAGCTTAATCATATTACCGCCGCTAACCCGGGTCTGGGTTCCATCCACAACCCCTGATCGGGAGTCGCGGTTGAAGTCTACCGATGCATGGGGCTCTTCGGTATAACCTAAAAGTCCCTTTAACGGCCCATCAGCTGCGCTACGCAGAATCTGGTTCACCTGTGCAACAGTGGTCGACTCTGTCACATTCAGGGAGATATCCAGTAACGACACATTAATGGTCGGCACCCGAACATGCAGAGATTCAAACCGCCCCGCCAGCTCAGGCAATAGACGATCAATACCCTTATTCAGCCCCGTATTTACTGGAACGATGGAGTGCATGGCACTACGTGTCAGACGCAGATCGGTCTGGTGGTAGCTATCAATCACCGGCTGGTCATTCATCGCTGAGTGTATGGTGGTGGTCAAACCGCTCATGATACCCAGTTCCCGGTGCAGCAGATCCAGCACCGGCACAATACAGTTCGTAGAGCAGGAACCCGCCGCCACAATGCTCTGATCAGAAGACAACAACTGTTGGTTAAAGCCGTAGATAATCGTCGCATCAACATCGACACCGGCGGGCTGGGAAAAGAGTAGTTTCTTGGCTCCGCTATCGAGGTGTTGCTGGGCGGTCGACCGATCACTGAATGAACCGGAACACTCCAGCACCAGATCCACGTCCATTTCAGCCCAGGGCATCGAAGCGGACTCTGGCTGATTCAGCACCCGAATGGAATCACCATTGATCAGTAACTCACTACCATTATGTTCTACCGGCAACGGAAAACGGCCGTGGGTAGTATCGTAACGGGTAAGGTAGGTTACCGTATCAATATCCGACAGCTCATTAATCGCCACAACCTGCAGCTGATCACGATAGCCGCACTCATAGATAGCCCGAAGGACGCTTTGCCCTATCCGACCATAACCATTTATTGCAACCCGGTATGCCATACCACCTCGATAACCAAAAAAGCCAACTGAGAGCAGCTGGCCTTTTCTATCAGACTGTCCTTACAGAACAGACTTTACTTTTTCGACAACATTTTCGACGGTAAAGCCGAACAGCTTAAACAGATCGCCGGCCGGAGCAGACTCACCAAAGGTAGTCATTCCGACAATAGCGCCGTTCAGGCCTACATACTTGTACCAGAAATCTGCCTGAGCCGCTTCAACGGCAACACGGGCAATCACAGCCGACGGCAGAACCGCTTCACGGTACTCGGCATCCTGCTTATCAAACAGATCGGTAGATGGCATAGATACCACCCGTACCTGCTTGCCTTCAGCTTCAAGCGCTGCAGCAGAATCCATCGCCAGACCTACCTCAGAACCGGTCGCAATCAGGATCGCATCCGGCGTACCAGCAGTATCGCGCAGAATGTATCCACCGCGGGCGATATTCGCCAGCTGCTCATCAGTACGTGCCTGATGTGGCAGGTTCTGACGGGAGAAGATCATCGCTGTCGGGCCATCGGCACGCTCTAGTGCGGACTTCCATGCCACTGCAGATTCCACCGCATCGGCCGGACGCCAGCAGCTCATGTTAGGCGTATGGCGCAGGTTAGAGATCTGCTCAATCGGCTGGTGCGTAGGGCCATCTTCACCCAGACCGATAGAGTCGTGGGTGTAAACATGGATAACACGCTGCTTCATCAGAGCGGCCATCCGTAACGCGTTACGGGCATACTCCATGAATACCAGGAAGGTTGCACCGTAAGGGATAAAGCCACCGTGCAGCGCCATACCGTTCATAATGGCCGACATACCAAACTCACGTACGCCGTAGAACATGTAGTTACCAGAAGCATCATCTTTAGTCACGCCCTTACAACCAGACCACAAGGTCAGGTTGGAGCCTGCCAGGTCAGCAGAACCACCCATCAGCTCAGGCAGCATAGGGCCGAAAGCGTTCAGGGTGTTCTGAGAGGCTTTACGGGAGGCGATAGTTTCACCTTTTTCCTGCAGCTCTTTAATAATGACATCGGCCTGAGCAGAGAAGTCTTCAGGCAGTTCACCGGTATAACGACGGATCAGCTCACGGGCTTCAGTTGGATAAGCTTTGCTATATTCTGCAAAGCGCTCTTCCCATTCATTTTCCAGCTCTGAACCAACCTCGAGAGCATTCCATTGAGCCGCAATATCTTCAGGGATAACAAAGGCATCATGTTCCCAACCCAGCTGCTTACGTGCCAGTGCGATCTCGTCTTCACCCAGAGGCGCGCCGTGGCAATCCTCTTTACCCTGCTTATTAGGGGAACCAAAACCGATAATGGTTTTGCAGCAGATCAGTGTCGGCTGATCTTCGTTGTCCTGAGCCGCTTCAATCGCCGCTTTAATCTGCTCAGCATCGTGTCCATCAACGTTGGCAATCACCTGCCAGCCGTATGACTCAAAACGCTTCGGCGTATCATCGGTAAACCAACCTTCAACTTCGCCGTCGATGGAGATACCGTTGTCGTCGTAGAACGCAACCAGTTTACCCAGACCCAGCGTGCCCGCCAGCGAGCAAGCCTCGTGGGAGATACCTTCCATCAGACAACCATCGCCCAGGAACGTGTATGTGTGGTGATCAATGATTTCATGACCTACGCGGTTAAACTGCGCTGCCATAGATTTCTCGGCGATCGCAAAGCCCACCGCATTGGTAAGACCCTGACCCAACGGACCCGTAGTGGTTTCAACCCCAGGTGCATAACCATACTCAGGGTGACCGGCCGTCTTAGAGTGCAGCTGACGGAAATTTTTCAGGTCATCGATAGACAGGTCATAGCCGGTCAGATGCAACAGGCTGTATATCAGCATAGAACCGTGACCGTTTGACAGAATAAAACGATCGCGATCCAGCCAGTGCGGATTCGCTGGATTATGTTTCAGGAAATCATTCCATAATACTTCAGCGATATCTGCCATACCCATTGGAGCACCTGGGTGACCAGATTTGGCCTTTTGGACAGCATCCATACTGAGGGCACGAATTGCATTGGCTAGTTCTCTACGCGAGGACATTTATTCACTCCAGGG
>JAIBDA010000156.1 GCA_024679635.1 Amphritea sp.
GCCAAGCTGTTTGGCGAACTGATGCAGTTATTTAATGAAGGTACCCTGTTCCCATTACCGTACACCAAGTTTAACGCTCACCAGATTGTCGATGCCTTCCGTTATATGCAGCAGGCAAAACAGATCGGTAAGATTATCGTTACTTACGAACAAGGCTTGAAAGCAGACACCACCGTTGTAGAATCGCAGCCTGCGACACATTTGCAATTAGATCCGGCTGCCACTTATATGGTGACTGGTGGACTAGGTGGATTTGGTCTTCGTACTGCCCAATGGCTGGTCGAGAAAGGGGCAAAACACCTGCTGCTACTCAGCCGTAGAGGCAAAGCATCAGATGAAGCCGCTGATTTCCTTCAGCAGTGTGACGCTCATGGGGTTAATGCCAGAGCAGTAGCTTGTGATGTGTCTGATAAAGCCGCCTTAAACACTGTGATCGACCTATGCGGCAATGAACTACCGCCTCTTAAAGGTATTGTTCATGCAGCAACGGTTATCAATGACAACTTGATTCGCAATCTAGATCAACAGCAGATTGAAACTAGCCTGACAGCCAAAATGGCAGGAGCTGATAATCTGGATCAACTGACACGTCACCTGTCATTGGACATGTTTGTACTCTACTCTTCTGCAACCACTCTGCTGGGTAACCCAGGTCAAGCTGCCTATGTTGCAGCAAACCATTGGCTGGAAGCGCTGACTGCAACCCGCCGTAATAATGGCCTGGCAGCAACCTGTGTTCGCTGGGGTGCGATAGATGATGTCGGTTTCCTTGCTCGAAACGAAGAGATAAAAGATGCTCTTCAAAACCGTTTAGGTGGAAACGCCCTCACATCAGATGACGGTCTGGCAGTACTTGAACAGATGTTAATAAACAATCATCAAAGTCTAGGCGTGATGGAGTTGGACTGGAGCTCTCTTAGTCGCTTCTTGCCAAGCGCAGCACAAAATAAGTTCCGGGAAATATCACGGTTATCCAGCGATGCCGAGCAAAGCGATGAAGACAAGCTTGATCTTACAGCCATGATGCAGAGTATGACCGCTGCAGAGTTCCATGCTGCCATACTTGAAATCCTGACCCATGAACTCAGTGAAATTCTGATGATTCCGACCGCAAAAATAGACCCTGATAAATCGATATATGATATGGGTATGGATTCCTTAATGGGAGTAGAGCTAATGACAGCCCTTGAAGCTCGCATTGGAATTCAGGTTCCTGTTATGGCTCTGACTGAAACGCCAAAGCTATCGCAGCTAACCGGCAAAATCATCTCGCTTATTGAAGGTGATAACAGTGATGAAACAGAGTCCGACCAGGCCGCTGAAATTCAGCGGGTTGTAGCTCAGCACGGCGAGTCAGGTGATTCTAGTATTGCGCATAAAATTGCTCAATCAATAGAATCAGACAGTGACAATGAAAGTATTCGGATTGATCAATCATGACAGTTAAAAAACTCACCAGCGATCTGAAGAAAAAACTGATTCAGCAATCACTGCAAAGACAGCTCAAGAAGGTCGATTCTGACGTCCAAAAGCCCGCCCGTTCGCTGGGACAGGCAGACATCTCAGACAAGTATTGTCGCTTCGATCAACATCCGGGCTATCTTCAGCTAAAAATCATGGATAAAGGCGCTGAACAACTGGGCGTAGAAAGCCCTTTTTTCAGAGTGCATGAAGGTACCGCTGGCGCCACTAGCCTTATTAACGGCGTAGAAATGGTTAATTATGCCAGTTATAACTATCTGGGACTATCTGGCCACCCTAAAGTAAATCAAGCCGCGAAAGAGGCTATAGATACTTATGGTACGTCAGTCTCAGCCAGCCGTATCGTTTCCGGTGAACGACCGGTGCATCAGCAGTTAGAAAAAGCCCTGGCTGATTTTTATGAAGTTGATGATGCCGTTGTATTTGTCAGTGGCCACGCCACCAATGTATCGACCATCGGCTACCTGTTTGGCCCTAAAGACCTAATAATCCATGATGAATTTATCCACAACAGCTCAATTGTAGGCTCTCAGTTATCAGGGGCTAAGCGGCTAAGCTTTACACATAACGATATGACCTCGCTGGAACAATTGCTTAAAGATAATCGACAGCAGTTTGAGAGAGTTCTGATCATCGTTGAAGGCCTTTACAGTATGGATGGGGATTTTCCTGACCTTACCAAACTTGTTGACTTAAAAAAGCGCTACAAAACGTTTCTGATGGTAGACGAAGCACACTCTTTCGGCGTACTGGGGAAAAACGGCAAAGGACTTAGAGAGCAATTTAATGTTGCCAGTACCGATGTCGATATCTGGATGGGAACACTGAGCAAAACCCTTTCTGGTTGCGGTGGCTATATTGCAGGCGAATCAGCACTAGTAGAGAATCTCAGACATCTTGCTCCCGGCTTTCTCTATAGCGTTGGCATCCCGGCACCGGTTGCTGCTGCTGCAACCGCATCACTCGAAATAATACAGGCTGAGCCTGATCGTATAGAAAAACTACGGGTAATCTCTGAATACTTTATTGCTAAA
>JAIBDA010000004.1 GCA_024679635.1 Amphritea sp.
AACTGGATGGTCTCAGGTGGCGTTTCTTCGACATCTTTAAGCTGTTTACACAGAGTAACTAATGCTCGGTCCAGTACGGTCGAATGACCATCAAGCGCTACCGCCATCTGACAAATAAGATGCTCTAAGCTACGATCATCCAACTGCGCCTGGAGCAGCTCCATCTCTTCAGAAAGGGATTTATAGCGTTCTTTCCAGTCTTCCTGTTCCATCACTTACACCTGCAAACCGATCATCAATAAGGAATTCCTTAATGTTATGCCAATTTCGGCCTGAGACACCAGCCCACATCACTGCGTTTTCTACTCAGAATGCAATAAAAAAGCCGCATATAGCGGCTTTCCAGAGATAAATTCAGATCATTTAGCGTTTCGTTCCTGAGCAATAAGATACTCAGCTACTTTTAACATACCAATATGCCCACCCGCCTTTTCAGCGGTAATGCGATACTTTCCGTTTATAATTAACGTTGGTACGCTTTGAATACCATAACCTTTGATTTTAGATGCTCCCTGGTTCATTCGCATATTAACAGCGAAGGAACCGTTCATCTTAGTAAACTTATCCTTATCAACACCCAGATCCGCATAAAAATCAGCAAAATCTTCCAGACTCCGGAAGCGACGACGCTCTTTATGCAATGCGTCAAAGGTAGGTTGATGGGTTTTCTCCACTACCTTTAGCAGGTCGGCAGTGTAATAAGCACGAGCCATCGGCTCCCAAGAGCGAGAAAACACAACCGGAGTGCGGACAAAGCTGACATCATCTGCTAAGTTTTTTGTCCAGCTATGCAGCAGCGGTTCGAAACTAGCACAATGGGGGCAAAGATAACCAAAAGCTTCTACTACTTCTACTTTGTCTTTATCCGCGGTCGGTACGGGAAGAGCAATGACTTCATAGTTTATGCCTGCCTTATAGTCTTCAGCTTGTACAACCGCAGCCATAAGAACCAGTAACAAACCAACACCCAGGTTTTTAAACATATATACCTCCACCCTTTCAAACAATCCAATCACCTAAGACACGCCAAAACGCTTCAAGTTCAGCCCCGGCGCAAATAAACTTCAGACAATAAAAAAGGCAGCTTAAGCTGCCTTTCCTGACTCAGAGCTGAATATTAATTCAGTCCCTGAATATAACTTGCAACTGCCTGAATCTCTTTATCACTCAGTTTAGCCGCAATATCACGCATCATTTTCTGAGGATCGTTATTACGCGCCTCTACACGGAAGTTCTTCAGCTGAGTTTCAGTATAAGCTGCATGCTGGCCACCCAATTGAGGATAACCTGCAGACGCAATACCTTTACCCTGCGCACCGTGACAAGCGGTACAAGCCGCAATTCCTTTAGACTCAACACCGGCACGGTAAATTTTCTCACCCGCTTTCACCAGATCGGCTTTAGCTGCGCCTATTTGAACAGCTTTAGAGGAGTAATAAGCAGCTATATCCGCCAGATCCTGATCATTCAGGTTGGTCAGAGGACCTGTCATTTCTACAACCTGACGGCTGCCTGCTTTAATTTCCTGCAACTGCTTTAGCAGGTAACGCTCATTCTGGCCTGCCAGTTTAGGGAAATTACCAACAGCGCTATTGCCATCAACTCCATGACATGCGCCGCATACAGCTGTTTTCCCTTGCCCTGCAGCAGCATCACCTGCCGCATGTGCAACACTCATGATACTCACGCTTGCCAGTAAGGCGATCAGTAGTTTATTCATCGACTAATCCAGACTCTTGCTATAATTGCTAACGGTTTCTGCCGCAACCCGAAGCTAATCAGATTGAAACAGGGCGACCTAACTAACACCCGGACTGGTGTAATATCTCAGTCACAGGTAGAATTCCGGCGGAATTATAACCTAATATCCACACAAACTGGAACGACAAATGTCTGTATTTACAGGCTGATAGGCAAAAAGTATATGTCTTTACCCCAGATTCACTACCATTTGACCCGTTTTAACACCAGCGCAAGTAAGCTCAGTCAGTGTCCTGACGACATCGGAGCCGAAGTTGCGTTTGCAGGTCGTTCCAATGCAGGTAAGTCCAGTGCAATCAACACACTGACCAATGCAAAGCTCGCCCGGACCAGTAAAACACCGGGCCGAACTCAGCTGATAAACTTCTTCGATACCAATGTTGAGGGTGTTCGTATCGTCGACCTACCTGGCTACGGGTATGCGAAAGTCCCTATCGCTATGAAGGAGCACTGGCAAAAACACCTGAATGATTATTTGAAAAATCGCGACTGCTTACGGGGCGTCGTATTGATGGTTGATATTCGCCACCCATTGAAAGAATTCGATCAGATGATGATTGAATGGTGCCGTGACGCAGAGATGCCATTACATATTCTGCTTACGAAAGCAGACAAGCTTAATCGGGGCGCGGCACAAAACGCTACGCTGAAGCTAAAAAAGGACTTAGATGTTAAAAATACTCCTTTACTGAGCATCCAATCCTTCTCGGCACTCAAGGGAACAGGGGTTGATCAGCTCCGTGATCAGTTAAACACCTGGTTACTCGAAGAGGGTTCCGAAGACGAGAGTGATAAGAGTTAGTCGATGAACAAAAAGAAGCCCTCGAAATCATAAGGGGGAACAGAGTGATCACGAGAGCTTCAACGCATGCGTGTTACATGAGAACCTCCCTTGGCAAGGTTTTTTTTGGCTCTCATAAATTATGAGTAAAACAGTATAGAAAAGTTCCCCCTACCCTTTGGGTAGGGTTTTATAACTCCGACTTTCAGGTATCAGTGAGCCTGATCCCAATTATCTCCGCTTCCGGCTTCCACCAGCAACGGCACATCCAGATCCGCAGCGGTTTCCATCAACTCAACAAGCTGCGCAGTAACCGCTTCTAACTCAGCCTCAGGCACTTCAAGGATCAGTTCATCATGTACCTGCATAATCATTCGGGCACCAGTATCACTGCTCTGTAGCCAGCCATCTACCTTCACCATCGCTTTCTTAATGATATCAGCGGCAGTGCCCTGCATCGGCGCATTGATCGCGGTCCGCTCAGCGGCCTGACGGCGCATACCATTACTAGCTTTGATTTCAGGCAGGTAGAGCCGGCGTCCAAATAGCGTTTCCACATAGCCATTTTCTGCCGCCTGTAAACGAATATCATCCATGTAACGCTGCACACCCGGGTAGGTTTCAAAGTAATGATCGATATATCTTTGCGCCTCATTCCGGCCTATGCCCAGTTGTTTGGCCAAGCCAAAAGCCGACATACCATAGATCAAACCAAAGTTGATCGCCTTAGCACTGCGACGCTGATCGGCCGTTACCTCATCCAGAGCTACTTTAAAGACCTCAGCTGCGGTGGCTTTGTGAACATCCTCTCCCTGGGCAAAGGCATTCAACAAGCCCTTATCCTGCGACAGGTGAGCCATGATTCTTAGCTCAATTTGAGAATAATCCGCCGCAACTAACTTATAACCTTCTGATGCGATAAATGCCTGACGGATACGTCGTCCTTCGGTAGAACGAATAGGGATATTCTGCAGATTAGGATCTGATGATGACAGCCGCCCAGTCGCGGTAACCGCCTGGTGATAGGATGTATGAATCCGCTTCGTTGCCGGATTAATCATCTGCGGTAGTTTATCGGTATAGGTACTCTTCAGCTTACTCAGGCTACGGTGCTCGATAATTAACTTCGGCAGAGGATAATCTAGCGCCAACTCTTGCAAGACCTCTTCTGCTGTCGAGGGTGCCCCTTTTGGCGTTTTTTTAATCACTGGCAGCTTCTGCTGCTCAAATAAGATCTCTTGCAGCTGTTTAGGCGAGCTCAGGTTAAAAGGACTGCCCGCCAATTCATGGGCTTGTACTTCCAGTTCCTTCAATCGAACACCGTGCTCCATGCTTTGAGTAGCCAGTTGCGTGGCATCAACCATCGCACCCTGTTGTTCCATACGTGCCATGACAGCAATAAGAGGTCGTTCAATATCTGAAAAGACACTCTCCAGCGAAGGCTCTTTTTCTAGTTTGCTATACAGCGCCTGATGAAGCCTGAGCGTTATATCTGCATCCTCAGCCGCATAAGGTGCAGCCTGCTCCATTTCAATCTGATTAAATGTCAGCTGTTTCTTACCTTTGCCCGCTATCTCCTCAAATTTGACGGTCTTAACGCCCAAATAGAAGTCAGCCATCGCATCCATGTTATGGCGCGTCGCTGTAGAGTTGAGCGCGTATGACTCAAGCATCGTATCGAAAGCGACGCCTTTAAGCTCAATACCGTATCGGGCAAGCACATTCATATCGTATTTAATGTGCTGCCCAACCTTCTTATTGCTATCACTTTCTAACAAAGGCTTCAGTTGTTCCAATACAGCCTTACGATCAAGCTGATCCGGCGCCCCCATATAATCATGAGCTACCGGCAGATAAGCCGCTTTGCCCGCCTCGATAGAAAAAGACAAACCAATGAGGTTCGCCTCCATATAATTAAGACTGTCTGTTTCAGTATCAAAAGCGAACAAATCTGCCTCACTAAGCCGCGTTAGCCAGCGATCAAAAGAGGCCTGATCCAGAATCGTTTCATATTCAATTTCGGTGGGCGCTTGCGGAGATTCCTCTGCACCGGCAGCAGTAACCGGCGCTTTCTCATCCAGATCTCTCACCCAGGTGCGAAACTCGCACTGCTGAAATAGCGCCATTAACTGATCATTATCGGCAACCGGAACCGGAATATCCTCGATCGCTATCTCCAATTCAAGATCTGTTTTAATCGTGGCTAACAGATAAGATAGATCAGCGCCTTCGCGGTTATCTTCCAGCTTTTTCGCCATGGTTTTTGAACCCCGAAAACCTAGCGCCGCAATTTTATCCAAATTAGCATAAAGATCACTGATACCACCGATTCCCTGTAATAATGCCAGCGCAGTTTTCTCACCAACTCCTGGAACCCCTGGTATGTTATCGACCTTGTCTCCCATCAACGCCAGATAATCGATAATCAGTTCAGGCGGTATACCAAACTTTTCCTTTACGCCATCAATATCCATATAACTATCATTCATAGTGTTGATCAAAGAGACGTGCTTATCCACCAGCTGCGCCATATCTTTATCGCCGGTAGAGATAACAGTATCCAGCCCCTTAGCGCTGGCCTCTCTTGCGAAAGTACCGATGACATCATCGGCCTCAACACCTTCAACAGCGATAAGAGGAAAGCCCATCGCCCGCACAATATTATGAATAGGTTCTATCTGGGTACGCAGATCATCGGGCATTGGCGGGCGCTGCGCCTTATATTCCGGATAGATATCATCGCGAAAGGTTTTACCCTTCGCATCAAAAATCATCGCCACCGGACTATCGGGGTACTGCTTAATCAGGCTACGCATCATGCTGGTAACCAGGCGAACAGCACCGGTAGGAACCCCCTCTGAGGTACGCATATCAGCTTGCTGAGAAGCAAAAAAAGCCCTATACAGATATGAAGAGCCATCGACTAAGATAATAGGAGAAGTATTTGCGGTCATGGTATTGCAGTCATTGTCCGTCAGGAGATATTGTTAACGGGATTGGTCCCGAGAGCCCCATCATATTCGATTCACCTCTGTCACAGAAGAGGCGTCATCAGATCACGGAGTGGTTATGAAAAAAATTCTATTACTGGCAGCCCTGTTGAGTGCCTTCTCTCTGTCCCCAATAGCGAATGCCGAAGTGCTGCCGGAGTTTGATGATAATGAACCGGTGGTCACTATCCGTCAGGGGGAAAAGGCGACCTATTATGAATATCGGATCAATGGTCAACTGAAAGAGATAAAAGTGGAACCAGTGATCGGTAAGACCTACTATCTGGTTCCCGCAGCCGAAGGAGAGTTTAGCCGTTTTGATAACTCAACGCTGATGCTGCCGAAGTGGATACTATTTAGCTGGTAACGCTTTAAACAAATCACTCTTTATTGGAAATAAGTAAACGCATTTATGGCCGTATACACAGATGTAAGCCGGGCTGACCTTGAAGGTCTGTTGACTAAATTCGACCTGGGCACACTAGTAGATTTTAAAGGTATCGAAGGCGGTATCGAGAATACCAACTACTTTGTCACCCTTTGTGACAACGAAGGCGACAATCAGGAGTATGTACTCACACTCTTCGAAGAGCTGAATCAGGAAGAGATGCCCTACTTTGTCGAACTAACCACCTGGCTGGCGGAGAGAGGCTGCCCGGTGCCCTTTCCCTATAAAGACCGCAACGGCATTGCATTGAAAATGATGCACGGCCGCCCCGCTCTGCTTCAACCTCGCCTGGCTGGCAATCACATAGAGAAACTGACGCCTAGTCATTGTGCTCAGATCGGTACTGCACTAGCGCAATTTCATCAGGCTGGCCGTGATTTCTATCTGCAACGCCAAGCCCACCGTGGAGTATTCTGGTGGCGCCGGGAATCTCAACAGATAGCCCGGAAACTATCCGAAGAGGATGCAGAACTGCTGCGTTCAGAGGTCGAATTATTCGATCAACTGCGGGAGCAATCCTGGGCCCTTCCTCAGGGAGCGATCCATGGCGACCTATTCTTTGATAACGCGCTGTTCGATAACGATACACTGAGCGCCGTATTAGATATCTATAACGCCTGTACCGGTTACCTGCTCTTTGATTTGGCCATCGTTGCTAATGACTGGTGTGTTAACCCGGATGGCTCTATCGATCCTCAACGCGAACAGGCACTGCTAACGGCCTACAATGAAGTACGCCCATTCGAAGAGAACGAATACCACGCCTGGCCACAATTAGTTCGCACCGCGGCGATGCGTTTCTGGCTGTCACGCTTAATTCCGGCACTGGACCCGAACGCCACCCAGAAAATCAAAGACCCGGAAGAGTTCCGCCGGATTTTGGCTTTTCGGATCAAAAACCCGGCGACGCTGCCGTAACTCGTGGCTCGAAAATATTAGTTACTGCAAATCCATAGCAGCCACTTTCTTACAAAGCATTGACCTTCAAGGCCACCTCAAGACCAATAACGAAGGTTTTTTCGAGCGACGAACAAGTCATGTTTTTTTGTAACGTTCGAGCTACGAGTAACGGCGCTTAAAGTTCATCTAGCCTCCGGCTGTTCCGGCGGCTATAATCCCCTACTGAATATTTATACAGCTATCTGAAGAAACCCTATGGACGTATCCCATCTACTTGATTCCCTTAACGAAGCCCAGCGGGAAGCGGTCTCTGCACCCGTCTGCAATATGCTGGTACTGGCCGGCGCGGGGTCGGGTAAAACCCGGGTACTGGTACACCGGATAGCTTGGCTGGTACAGACTGAAGGGCTGTCTCCCTACTCGATTATGGCGGTAACCTTTACCAATAAAGCCGCTAAAGAGATGCGGGGCCGAATCGAGGAACTGCTAGGGCTGAGTCCGGCAGGGATGTGGGTAGGCACTTTCCACGGGCTGGCCCACCGCATTTTGCGCGCTCACTGGCGCGACGCCGGTTTAATGGAAAACTTCCAGATTATGGATTCCGATGATCAGTTACGGCTGATTAAGCGTCTGGCGAAAGAGATGAATCTGGACGACAGTCGCTGGCCTGCACGGCAGTTCCAGGGATACATCAATGCCCAAAAAGATGAAGGCCTGCGGGCACGTCATATCGAAGCTGGAGGCGACCCCTATGCCCAGGTTATGGTAAGGGTTTACGCCGCGTATGAAGACGCCTGTGATCGGGGTGGCATGGTCGATTTTGGCGAGCTGTTGCTGCGCTCACTGGAGCTCCTCAGAGATCATAACCCCGCCCTTCTGGAACATTATCAGGACCGCTTCCGCTATATTCTGGTCGACGAGTTTCAGGATACCAACTCTATTCAATACGCCTGGCTGAAGATCCTCTGTCAGCCGATGGATCCGCGTAAGCCTTTACCTGAAAAGTTGATGTCTGTCGGTGATGATGATCAGTCAATCTATGGCTGGCGTGGCGCGAAGATCGAGAATATCCAGCGCTTCAATCAAGATTTCACCAAAACAATGGTGGTGAAGCTGGAGCAGAACTACCGCTCTACGAACACTATCCTGCAGGCCGCCAATGAGGTAATTCGCAACAACCAGGGCCGTTTGGGAAAAGAACTACGTACCGATCAGCCCGATGGTGAGCAGATTGCCCTCTATTCCGCCTTCAACGAACAGGATGAGTCCCGTTTTATTGTTGATCAAATCGATAGCTGGGTACGTAAAGGCAACTTGCGCAGCGAAAGCGCTATTCTATATCGTTCCAATGCCCAGTCCCGGGTATTGGAGGAGTCACTGATCCGGGCAAACATGCCCTACCGTATATACGGTGGCCAGCGCTTCTATGACCGACTGGAAATCAAAAACGCTCTCGCCTATTTGCGGTTAGTGAGCAACCGGGATGACGATACCGCGATGGAACGGGTTATCAATGTGCCTACCCGGGGTATCGGTGGCAAAACCATTGAAGAGATACGTCTGCACGCCCGCACCGAGGGCGTTTCCATGTGGCGCGCATCCAATGAAGTAATCGAGCTGAATAAGCTCTCGGCACGGGCCGCTAATGCACTGCAAGCGTTTATCGATCTGGTTAACCGCATCGATCAGGATACTGAAGGCACCGATCTGCATGAACAAACCGAACATGCAATTCAGAAGTCAGGATTGATTGATCACCATTTGAAAGAGAAAGGTGAGAAAGCTCAGGCCCGCATAGAAAACCTTGAAGAACTGATCAGCGCTGCTCGACAATACCTCTCTATCTGGCAACCCGATAAAGAAGGCAACGAAAACAGCACGCCATTAACTGCATTCCTGGATGATGCTGCACTTGATGCTGGTGACGCTCAGGCAGATGAACATCAGGACTCCGTCCAATTGATGACTTTGCACTCGGCCAAGGGGCTGGAATTCCCACTGGTATTTCTGGCGGGCATGGAGGAAGGTCTGTTTCCCCATAAGATGTCTCTGGAAGAGGATGGGCGCCTCGAAGAGGAACGCAGACTTTGCTACGTGGGGATTACCCGAGCGATGGAGAAACTCTTTATCACCTACGCAGAGTCCCGTCGTTTACATGGTAACGAAACCTTTAACCGGCCTTCCCGCTTTATCCGAGAGATTCCTGATGAACACCTGGAAGAGGTGCGCCTGAATGCCAGTATTAGTCGTCCAGTGACGGCACGCCAACAGACCCGACCATCAATGCTCACCAATGCAGAGGTGCCTGATACTCAGATTATTCTCGGACAGCGAGTGTCTCACGCGATCTTTGGTGACGGTATCGTGGTTAATTATGAAGGCTCAGGCCCCAAAGCCCGGGTTCAGGTTAACTTCGACTCTGAGGGTAGCAAATGGCTGGTTGTTGGATACGCCAACCTGCAGCCTGCTTGATAGATCAAGGTTAGTTACAGCTTTTCATTTTACTTACCGGCATAACCGCCGATACAGTTCTCTGAAAGAGACTGAAAGGAACCGGGATGTTACACAGAATCTGGCTTGGATTTTTCCTACTGGCTTTCGCCGGCGGTTTGTATCAGTGGCTTATTGGTGGTGATGCCAACGTCTTTCAGCGCATGGTACAGTCAACTTTCGATATGTCGAGAGTCTCCGTTGAACTGGCACTGGGCCTGATAGGTACACTGGCGTTCTGGTTAGGCATTATGAAACTGGCTGAAGCTGCCGGGCTGGTGGAAAAGATGGCCAACGGTCTCAGCCCTCTATTCTCACGACTGATGCCAGAAGTACCCAAAGGCCATCCGGCAATCGGATCCATGACCATGAATCTCTCTGCCAATATGCTTGGTCTGGATAATGCTGCTACCCCCCTGGGGCTGAAAGCGATGCAGGATCTGCAACAGCTAAACCCAAGTAAAGAACACGCCACCAATGCCCAGATTCTGTTTCTGGTATTAAACACCTCATCCGTGACCCTGTTTCCAATCACCGTCTTTCTTTACCGGGCCCAGCAGGGCTCCACTGACCCAACCTCTGTTTTTATTCCAATTCTGATCGCTACCTGCTGTTCTACTCTGGCGGGGCTATTGGCGGTGGCCTGGGTACAAAAGATCCGCCTGTGGGAACGGGTAACCCTACTTTATCTGGGTGGTTTTTTTGCGCTTCTACTCGCCTTTATTGGGTACTTTGCCACACTGACCATTGATCAATTGCAGCATCAATCCTCTCTTATTGGCAACCTGATGATATTCAGCGCAATTATCTGCTTTCTGAGTGTTGCGCACCTGAAAGGAGTGAATATCTATGAAACCTTTGTTGAGGGAGCAAAAGAGGGATTTTCAGTCGCTATCATGATTATCCCCTACTTGCTGGCCATGCTCGTGGCGATCGGTGTATTCCGAGCCAGTGGCGTTATGGATGGAATGATCTGGCTGTTGCGGGAGGGAATATCGCTGCTTGGAATGGATACCCGCTTTGTTGATGCCCTGCCCACCGCTCTAATGAAACCATTGAGCGGTTCTGGTGCCCGCGCCATGATGCTGGATGCCATCGGCACCCATGGAGTAGACTCTTTTGCCGGCCGTCTGGCAGCCATTATTCAGGGATCAACTGAGACTACATTTTATGTACTAGCCGTCTATTTCGGCTCAGTAGGTATTCGCTATACCCGGCATGCTCTGGCCTGTGGACTGACGGCTGACCTGGCAGGCATTATCAGTGCAATTGTGGTGGGTTACTGGTTCTTTGGTTAACAAAGCCGTTATTGCCCGAAATCCAGCGCCCGAATATGACCATGACCATCAATGGCTACCTGTACGCATTCCGTTTCAGAGACTTTACGCAGGTCGCGTCCATCGGGGCAGCAACCCCAGACTTCTACGTTTATTCGTAACGAACTAGTCCCTTGCTCCTTAATCTCGGTATAAAAGCTCAGAATAGTCCCTTCCAATACCGGCGCCATAAAGCTCATCGCGCCTATAGACACAGTGGCAACCCGTCCCTCTGCAGCTTCAGCAGCACGGATTTCAGCAGCAAGAACGGCCTGAGATGCAACCCACCCACCGTAAACATCACCAAACATATTGGCGGCAATCCCTGCGGCAGGACAGCGCAAACTCAGTTCACCTTCAGGCTTTAAGAGTGTTTCATCGGTGTTCATATCAAGTCAGTTCCAGAATTAAATTTTCTTAACAGTCCATATTCTACTACCAACTACCCGACTAAGGTCTAGCAAAAAATATCCTTTACCCTTCCTGAGGTGCAGAATAAATATTACTCCCTGTCACATTCTTGTCACACAACCTCCTTATATTGCCATCATCGAATCAACACTGAACGTTTTAAAAGCGTATTCAAACCATACTTTGTGGAGCTTGTAATGAAACCAATGAACAAAATTTTTGCAGCTGTTGCCCTGACAGCAACGTGCATGACAGCATCTGCATCTGATCTGCTGGACGCTAACCTACCCACTTACACGAAAGCGTCCGGCGTCTCTGGTAACCTTTCTTCTGTCGGTTCAGATACGCTGGCTAACCTGATGACCCTATGGGCTGAAGAGTTCAAGCGTAACTACCCTAACGTTAACGTTCAGATTCAGGCTGCGGGCTCTTCTACTGCTCCTCCAGCGTTAACCGAAGGCACCTCTAACATGGGTCCTATGTCTCGTAAGATGAAGGACAAGGAACTGGGCGCATTCGAGAAGAAGTTTGGTTACAAACCAACACCTGTTGCTGTAGCGATCGACGCCCTGGCAGTCTTCGTAAACAAAGATAACGCAATTGAAGGTCTGACGATTCCTCAGGTTGACGCGATCTTCTCTTCTACCCGTAAATGCGGCCTGGCTAAAGACGTTAACACTTGGGCTGACGTAGGTGCTACTGGTGCAATTGCGGCTCGGAATTTCCAAATTTTTGGTCGTAACTCTGTATCCGGTACTTACGGTTACTTCAAGAAGAAGGCGCTGTGTAAAGGTGACTTCCGTAACAACGTAAATGAGCAGCCGGGTTCTGCTTCTGTTGTACAGTCTGTCTCTACTTCTCTGAACGGCATCGGTTACTCTGGTATCGGGTACAAAACCTCTTCGGTTCGTGCACTGGCATTGACTAAGAAAGCAGGCACTCCGTTCGTAGAAGCAACGCCAGAAAACGCACTGAATGGTTCCTACCCTCTGGCTCGTGCGCTGTACGTATACATAAACAAGAAACCTGGTCAGGATCTGGCGCCTCTGGAGCGTGAATTCCTGAAAATGGTAATGTCTAAAGTTGGCCAGGAAGTTGTCGTGAAGGATGGTTACATCCCACTGCCTGCGTCTCTGGTTGAAAAGCAGATGAAAGCACTGGGCCTGTAATACAGAGCTAACCTCAGGGAATTACTGGTCGGCCTTATAGCGCCCGACCAGTAAATTTAGTCTGATAAAAAGGAGCCCATATGGGCTCCTTTTTTTGTATGTGAAAGCTTTATTACCAAGCTGTAACATTTCTGTCATCAACAACGTTTATCTTTGCGCCATAACTTTTATCATTGTAGAAATTTGTCATGAATATTGAGAACAACTCCGTTATTCCTGATCTGGATTTTGACTCACAAGCAGCGCGTCGTGGCCGGAAATTCCGCGCCTTTAAAGACAAGGCAGCGACAGTGGGTATTGGTCTGGGTGGTGTCAGCGTGATCATCGCTATCCTTTTGATCTTTTTCTACCTTCTTTATGAAGTAGTTCCGATGTTCCGTGCGGCTGAAGTCCAGCCCTGGGAGCATAATGAGCAGATTGTCGAGCCATATGCTGTTCCCGGCTCAGGGCAAACTCTCTACATGGCGATGGAAGAGCAAGCTGAGATAGGTCTGCGGGTTTCTCATCTGGGCGAACTTATCTTCTTCAGCACCCTTACCGGTGATCTGATGAAAACGGTTCAAGCTCCCCTCCCAGCTGGCGCTAACGTCACCAGCTTTGCTTTAGCATCAGAAAACAGCCGCACCTTCGCACTGGGTCTGAGTAACGGCCAGGCGCTCGCGTTCAAGCATGAATATAAATCCACTTACCCCGGCGGGAAGCGGGTAATTTTACCATCGATTACCTATCCCCTGGGTGAAGCCCCTATCGATGTCGCCCCTGTCCCCCTGGATCAACTGGCTTTCAGCGGTGACGAGGGCAACTTCGCTCTGATCGGCGGCACACAGGAAAACATGCAGGCAGTGTTTATCTCTCAAACCGAAAATCTGTTTACCGGTGAAGTTGAGCTCGAACAAACCACCACAGCACTGCCTGATCTGGGTATCAAGATTAAAAAAATGCTGATGATGCCTGATCTTACATGGCTGTTTGTTGCCGCTGAAAACGGCAAAATGGCCGTTGTGAACCTCCGTGACCACGACGAACCGGTTATCTCCCAGGTTCTCGATGCATCATCCAGTAAAATCACAACTTTCGACCTGCTACTCGGTGGAAACGCAATTCTTGTTGGCAATGAAAAAGGGGAAGTCTCCCAGTGGTTCTTGGTTAGAAACGAGCAAGGCGAATGGTTAATGACCAAAGTTCGTGAGTTCCAAGCCGGCACAACTCAGGTGAAAGATCTTGCCATTGAACACCGCCGTAAAGGCTTTGCAACTATCGATACCGCCGGTGATCTACGCATTTATAACACCACAGCCAACGACAATGTCCTGACCCATAAAGTGGCTCAAGCAAATGCCTCGATGATAACCATTGCACCCCGGGCTAACGCAGTCCTAATCGAAGAAGCGGGAAATCTCACCCTGCTACGCATCGATAACGAGCACCCGGAAGTATCCTGGAGCGCTCTTTGGGGTAAAGTCTGGTATGAAGGCCATGAGAAACCTAAATATATCTGGCAGTCCTCAGCGGCGAACAACGACTTTGAGCCTAAATACAGTTTGATGCCACTGGCATTCGGCACGCTTAAAGCCGCGTTTTATGCAATGCTGCTAGCGACGCCTCTGGCGATCTGCGGTGCAATTTATACTGCCTACTTTATGGTGCCGTCACTGCGTCGTAAGGTGAAGCCATTTATCGAATTGATGGAAGCACTGCCTACGGTAATTCTTGGGTTTCTGGCGGGCCTCTGGTTAGCACCGTTCATGGAAGATAATCTTCCCGGCATATTTGTCACCTTGCTGATGCTTCCCGCCGCCATACTGGGTTTTGCCTTCTGCTGGGCGCAGATGCCGAAACAGATTCGCTGGCTGGTACCCGATGGCTGGGACGCTCTGCTACTGATACCGGTAATTATTCTGGCCACCTGGTTCAGTATTGCCATCAGTCCTTCACTGGAGCTGGTTTTGTTTGATGGCAATATGCGCCACTGGCTGACAAACGATCTGGGTATCGCTTATGACCAGCGCAACGCGATGGTTATCGGTATTGCGATGGGCTTTGCGGTCATCCCAACCATCTTCTCTATCACTGAGGATGCGATCTTTGCGGTACCTAAACATCTCAGTTACGGTTCATTAGCGCTAGGGGCAACACCCTGGCAAACCCTGACCCGCGTAGTTATGCCAACTGCCAGCCCTGGTATTTTCTCAGCCGTAATGATCGGTATGGGCCGTGCGGTAGGTGAAACCATGATCGTCCTGATGGCAACCGGCAATACACCGATTATGGATGTCAATATCTTCGAGGGAATGCGTACTCTGGCGGCAAATATCGCGGTGGAAATGCCTGAGGCCGAAGTAAGTAGTACACACTATAGAATCCTGTTCCTGGCTGCCTTTGTGCTGTTTATGTTTACGTTTGTGGTAAACACCCTGGCGGAAGTTGTCCGCCAGCGACTGCGCAATAAATATGGCTCCCTTTAACCTGAGTTGTTGAGGAAATATACGATATGAACATCTCAGTAAGAGAATGGTTTAAGACTGGTTCACCCTGGGTATGGATGAATGCCGGTGCGGTAGCCATTTGTATTATTATGGTTATTGGTCTGTTAGGACTGATAGCCGTCCGGGGTCTGAGTCATTTCTGGCCAGCCAATGTCGTTCAGGGCACATACACCCAGAATGGAGAATCACGGGCTATCGCCGGTGAAGTAGTAGAAACCAGCGAAGTGCTGACTAAACAGCTGGTTGAAGCGGGTATTAACATTCCCGAAGACAATGAATTTTCTACCCGCCATCTGCTTAAGATCGGTAACCGTGACATTTACGGTTCTGACTTTACCTGGATTCTGGAAGACTTCTTTTCCGACCAATCCCACCCAGAAATGCTCTTCACTGCTGAACGACGCGAGTGGGGTAACCTATATGGTTATCTGCGAACCATAAAAGAGTCTGGTGCCGAGGTCGCTCGTTACGATGGAAATGACAAGTCAGCAGAGTATCTGGCGCTTTGGGATAACCTGGAATCGCGTATTCAGCGGGCTCTGGATATTCATGAAGATATCCTCCAGATTGAAAAGCATGAGATCGGTTCGATCAACTATGAATTGGAGCGCCTTCGCCTTAAAGAACGAAGCCTGCAGCTCAAAAATGTCACAGAGACAGCCCCTTTTGCTGAAATTGAGCAGCGTCGTAAAGAACTAGACGTAGAGTATGAAGGCTTACAACAGCGCCTGCTGGATCTGTACACTGAAATCAACCGTGACTCTATGACGGCAGAAGTTGCCAACGGTAAGGTCGTTGAGATTCAGATAGCTAAAATAGTTCGTGCCTTCCGTCCTAACGATATGGGCATTGCTCAGAAGAGTCTCCACTATATCGCTAAAATCTGGGAGTTTGTTAGCGACGATCCCCGGGAAGCCAATACCGAAGGCGGAATCTTCCCGGCGATATTTGGCACAGTGATGATGGTAATGCTGATGTCCCTTCTGGTAACGCCCTTCGGAGTCGTTGCTGCCGTCTATCTGCGTGAATATGCTAAACAGGGTTTTGTCACCCGGGTGATCCGTATCGCGGTGAACAATCTGGCTGGCGTACCGTCCATCGTTTATGGTGTATTTGGTCTGGGCTTTTTTGTTTACTTCCTCGGCGGTAATATCGATGACCTATTCTTCCCGGAAGCAAAGCCGGCACCAACCTTTGGTACACCAGGCCTGATGTGGGCATCCCTGACACTGGCACTGCTAACGGTACCCGTCGTTATCGTCGCGACTGAAGAGGGACTTAGCCGCATACCCCGTGCCGTCCGCGAAGGCAGCCTGGCACTCGGCGCAACTAAGTTCGAAACCCTGATGAAAGTTGTACTGCCCATGGCAAGTCCGGCAATGATGACCGGGGTCATTCTGGCAATCGCCCGGGCTGCCGGTGAAGTAGCACCGCTGATGCTGGTGGGTGTTGTGAAACTGGCGCCTAGCCTGCCTCTGGATGGTAACTATCCGTTCATCCACCTGGACCAGAAATTTATGCACCTGGGGTTTCACATCTTTGATGTGGGCTTCCAGAGCCCTAACGTTGAAGCGGCAAGGCCACTGGTATATGCCACCGCTCTGCTGTTGGTTGCGGTCATCGCTCTGCTGAACATGTCAGCGATTGCGATTCGTAACCACCTCCGGGAAAAATACAAAGCGCTGGAAATGTAACCGATGAAGCATATATTTAATGAATCATTGCGGTTCGTAACCAGCAGTTTTAGAAAAAAATACAAAGCGCTTGAGATGTAAGCCGAACACTAGATAGGTTTAATGATGACTATGGAAGCTAAAACCCATTCAATCGATATTTCCGCGCTGCAGCGTCAGAAGCAGAGCCTGCGCATGGAAGATGAAACCATCGCCCTGACTGTACGCGATCTCGAGCTTTATTATGGCGAGAAGCGTGCGCTTCATGGCGTAAGTATGGATATTCCCAAAAACCGGGTAACCGCCTTTATCGGCCCGTCCGGTTGCGGTAAATCTACCCTGCTGCGTTGCTTTAACCGGATGAACGATCTGGTCGACAGTTGCCGCATCGAAGGTCAGATGAGTCTATACGGCAATAATATTTATGAGCGGGGGGTCGATGTTGCCGACCTGCGCCGTCGTGTGGGTATGGTTTTTCAGAAACCAAACCCGTTCCCAAAGAGCATCTATGAAAACGTTGCCTACGGCTTGCGTATCCAGGGTATTAAGAAGAAGCGCTTAATCGACGAAACGGTTGAGTGGGCGTTGAAATCGGCAGCCCTGTGGGACGAAGTAAAAGACCGGTTGCATGAAAGCGCACTGGGCCTCTCCGGTGGTCAGCAGCAACGCCTGGTAATCGCCCGTACTATCGCGGTAAAGCCTGAAGTATTACTGCTGGACGAGCCGGCATCAGCACTGGACCCGATCTCCACACTGAAGATCGAAGAGCTGATTAACGAGCTGAAAAAAGACTTCACTATTGTTATCGTAACCCACAACATGCAGCAGGCAGCACGGGTTTCCGATTACACAGCTTTTATGTATATGGGTGATCTGATCGAGTTTGGCGTAACAGATAATCTGTTCACCAACCCGGAAAAGAAACAAACTGAAGACTACATCACCGGTCGTTACGGTTAATTAGGGGAGTATTACAGTGAGTTACGAACAGGACCGTCATAGCAACCACATCTCCCAGAGCTTCAATGAAGAACTGGAGCAGATCCGCACAGAACTTCTGACTATGGGAGGCTTTGTTGAGCGTCAGTTAAGCGACGCCGTTGAAGCCCTGGTAGAGGGCGACACCGAGCAGGCTGAACAAGCCCGCAAAAGCGATCAGGCGATCAACGACATGGAGATGATGATTGATGAGCAGTGCACACTGATCATCGCCCGTCGTCAGCCCGCCGCTGCAGACCTGCGTCTGATTATCTCTGTCAGCAAGGCCGTCAGTGACCTTGAACGGATTGGCGACGAAACCAGCCGGATCTGCCGCTACGCTATTGAACTGGCAGATGAAGGGAAAAATGTCCGGGGTTATCAGGAAGTTCGCCATATCGGCAACCTCGTACGCGATATGCTGAAGAATTGCCTCACGGCCTTTGCCCGCAGCGATGCGGAAATGGCCTATAAAGTGGCAAAACAAGATAAAGAGGTCGATTCAGAATACCGTACAGCGATGCGTTCTCTGATGACCTACATGATGGAAGATCCACGTTATATCTCCAGCATCATGAATGTTATCTGGGTACTGCGAAGCCTGGAGCGTATCGGTGATCATGCCCGTAACATGGCTGAACATCTGATCTATCTGGTCAGTGGTACCGATGTACGACACAGTAGCCTGAAAGAGATCAAGCGCACGGTCCGCCAGGTAGAAGAAAAGCAGTAACCGCTTCATTACCCTTAATAATCCAGCTTCAACTATCAAAAAAGGCAGCCATCGGTTGCCTTTTTGTTATCAGCAGCGCAGAAAATTATTCAGTAGATCTGATCTGCAAGCTGATCTGCCCACTACTGGTTGGCTGGGCGGAGAGTAAAACTCCCCCGGCCTGATATCGCCCGGTGTTTTTCAATTCTGAAATAACCTCTTGAGGAATATTTCCACCACTCCAGCCGGGTACCAGCTGTTTCATAAACATAAGAAAGGCACCATCGATCTCCCAAAGGTCCCCTTTCATATCGCATACCGCTTCACCCGTTTTACCGCCCCGACGCCCCAGCTTTCCCTGAGGCCCTCTCTTTAGCTCGACTGACACACAACCACCCTTAATTCTGTGTAAATAGTATTTGGCGTACACCACAGCTCGCGCAACATAGAACGGTATCAACTTTTATGTGTTGTTTTTCATACCGAACAGACGAGTTTATCTCAATTAAAACAACTCTTGTACTACGGGATCATTGATATACAACTAATACCTCGCCGATTATGACTCAAGAATACCCAGACCCGCCGATAGCTCTCTTGAGAACTGGCAACTATTACAATTAACAAACAAATTTCAAGGCAAGCGGATGGCTGATTATATTGTTTATGGGAATCTTAACTGTCCTTTCAGTTATGCATTGTATGAGTTGCTCTACAGCCAAAACTTGCTGCACAAAGTTGAATGGAGAATCGTTGAGCATACATCTGATTCTGGCTCATATTTACGCAGTGCCGAAAGTATGTCGGAACTTGCCAGCGATATTTTCAATATTCGCAACAGGGCTCCCGGCATTACAATCTCTCTGCCGTTAAGCCTTAGTGATAGTCTGTTTCCCTCGTTGTGTGCCATCGCAGCCCAACGCTCAGCCCCTGAACAATCAAGCCAATTTCTCAGCAATCTCTACCGAGCCCTCTGGATAAAAGGTAAAGACATCGGTAGCTCCTCGGTCATTTTTCACGCACTCGAAGAGGCAGGAATAGACACTGAACTAGAGACTGACGAACTCTGTGAAGAGATTCTTCTGCGCTGGCAAAAGGAGTGGGAACGTGGCAACTTTGGCCTCCGGACCCCTGTTATAATTGCTGATGACGGACGCCGGATGGTCGGTCTGGTAAACCAACAGACAGTGCTCGAGTTTTTCCAAGGGGCAGAGGCGGTGCCAACTGCAGCGACGAGTAGTTCCCGTTATCAGGAAAGAATGACCATTGCCCTCTTTGGTGATGATCAAATATCAAACCTTTGGCCGCTGCTCTCTTCGCTGCGTGACGATAGTAATATTCTTCTGCCTCAGTCATTAGCGTCACTGCAGGAGATGCTTCTTTCAGCAGAGCGTTGTCCGGACCTTGTGCTACTCCATAATACGGGCCAACATGCCAACCTGATTGAACTTTGTCGGAGTATGGCCCATTTAACCCGCGAAAAGCAGGTTCCCCTGGCGGTTATCGGAACCTCCATTAGTGATGCTGATGAAGTGAGCCTTTATGACTTAGGCGTAGCAGATTATCTGTTACAACAACGCAACGCGCAGATTATTCAGGCACGTATCAATATTTTGCTACAGTTGAAACGGGCACACGACCTACTTGCCAGAGCAGCCAGCATCGACACTCTGACCCAGGTTTATAACCGCAGAGAATTTGAACGCTGCTTCGAAACCGAGTGGCGTCGGGGCCAGAGGTCACGACAACCGATCTCCGTTATTCTGATCGATATTGACCACTTCAAAGCCTTTAACGATAATCTGGGCCACCTGAACGGTGATAACTGTTTACGCCAAATTGCCACGACCATCCGTGATTCGGTTCGTCGGGCTCAGGATATGGTTTGCCGCTTTGGCGGTGAAGAGTTTATCATTCTGCTGCCGGAAACCGATCAGGCAGGAGCAGAGTTATTAGCTGAGCATATCCGCCAAAGGATTGTTGAACTGGATATTCGTCATAGCCCTAATTTTAAAGATGAGCCGGTCACTGTCAGCTTAGGTATTGCAACCGCCGTTCCCGCTCACAAAGGTGAATCTCCAAGAAAAATCATCGATCAGGCCGACAACGCCCTCTATAAAGCTAAAAAACAAGGCCGGAACCGAGTAGAGACCTATGTCGGCGAGAGCTGATTCTAACCTCAGCAATAATCGGCAAAGGGAGGAAAACGTTCGATTAATCCTTCCCGTCCAAGCTCCCGTAGTAGCTTAATGTTTCGCTCTGGGATCTGCTCCGGATTTGAATAATGGGTTAGTGCCCGCTCCATTTCAGCTTCTCGAATGAGATGAAAGGCAGGCCAGGGAGAACGATTACTCCAATGGCTCAGATCATCTTTCGCAACTCCTTGAAACAGATAACCGGGATGGAAGCTGGCTAACTGTAGTACTCCTTCCAATCCAGCCTGCTCCAATAGCTCTTCAAACAGGCGCAGATGGTCGAGGTAATCATAAAAGTCTTCCAGACCGGTTGGTACAACAAACAGGGTGGTGGAGATCTCTTTTTCACCAGCCGCCAGAAGTAATTCGACTTCGGCCATAAAGGCGGCCACCAGCGGCTCACTCCCTTGAGCCTCAGTCACCGCATAACGCAACGAGCCCTCTCTAACCACAGGCGCGGCAAACGGACAGAGATTCAAACCCACGACCATTGTTTCCACCCATTGCCGGGTAAGCTGTTCAATCTGCTCAGTTGTATAGCACTGCTGTGTTTTAGACATAACCTTTCACCTGCTCCAAACGGTGCTCAAACCGATACATTTTAATTCGGCTAGGGTACTATACAGCCAGTTTTTTTGCTGAGAAATGATCGTGCCTATCCCTGCTGCCCTTAATCAAAATAGCTTCGACACTCGCTGGTATACACTACGACGCCCGGCTGCACCGGACGCCCCGAATGTCTGGCGCAAATGGTTACTGGATAGCGGCTCACTAACACGACACCTGATAAACGCCAGTAACGGCGATTTTAGAGTCGAGGTTGTCCGTCAGCTATGGCAGCGCCCTACCCGATCAGAGGCCCTGGCGCTGGGAATTTCGCCCCGGCAGATAGCTTTGATTCGAGAAGTACAGCTGATCGGCCTTGGGCAGCCCTGGGTATTCGCTCGAACTATTATTCCAGCAACCACCCTGACAGGGAAGCAGCGGGAGCTGAACTTTCTGGGCAGCCGCTCCCTCGGAACGGTTCTGTTTCGCGACCCAACGATGCGCAGAGGTCCGTTGCAAATCAGCAAACTCAGATTATCGAATAACGAAACTGTCTGGGCCCGCCGTTCAGTGTTTCGTTTGGCCAATAAGCCCTTATTGGTTGCCGAAGTTTTCCTGCCGGCACTACAACAGGTAAACTATCGCTTAAAATGATGACGGACTGTTAATAATGCAATCAGGCACAAACCCGATCCCACCAGATTGGCAGCAAAAACTACAAGCCTGTGGTCAGTTGATGCGCGTGAGTAAGCCGATCGGTACCTATCTAGTGCTCTGGCCAATGCTCTGCTCATTATGGATCGCAGCAGAGGGTATCCCCTCCCTGGATCTATTATTCATCTTTTGCCTCGGCACATTTTTGATGCGCTCAGCCGGATGCGTTATCAACGATTTTGCCGATCGAAAAGTAGATGGTCATGTAAAACGAACAGCACAACGACCTCTTCCCGGGGGGCGTATTTCGACAAAAGAAGCCTTAACCCTGTTTTTCGTACTGTTGGTTAGCGCATTCATACTGGTGTTATTTACTAACTCGCTGACAATCTGGTTATCCTTTGGTGCTGTTCTGCTGGCAGCATCTTATCCCTTTATGAAACGTTATACCCACCTGCCCCAGGTCGTTCTGGGAATGGCCTTTGCCTGGGCGATACCGATGGCCTTCAGCGCCACTCTGGATGAGATTCCACCTATCGCCTGGTTAATTTATACCGCAACCATGCTCTGGACGGTTGCATACGACACTATGTACGCCATGGTAGACCGGGATGACGATATAAAGATCGGGGTGAAATCCACAGCGATTCTCTTTGGCGATATGGACAAAGTGATCATCGGGATATTGCAACTATTAACCCTGATAATCTTTCTCATGGTAGGCCTTAAACTCAGCCTGTCGACAGGGTTCTATCTCGGATTAACCGTGATGGCCGGTCTCTTTGTTTATCAGCAATATCTGATTAAGGACCGCCAGCGAGATGCCTGTTTCAGCGCCTTTCTTAATAACAACTATGCGGGTCTGGCCCTCTTCATCGGCATCGTAATAGACTATCTGACTGTTTAATGACAAATTCATTTGCATCACCCGCCGCTTTGTCATATTTCTGTAACAGTTTCATCATCTAATATGACCGTCTGAATAAATCGAATAAATGAGGTGATAGGTCATGACGTCGGGTAAACGCGTTCTGATTGTTGACGATGAGGCACCGATTCGCGAAATGATCGCTGTTGCTCTCGAAATGGCTGGCTATGAATGTCTGGAAGCAGATTCGGCTCAGTCAGCACATCCAATGATCGTTGACAGTCTCCCAGATATGATTCTGTTAGATTGGATGATGCCAGGTATCAGTGGCATTGAGTTTGCGCGTCGTTTACGCAAGGACGAGATGACCGCAGATATTCCGATCATTATGCTAACAGCCAAAACTGATGAAGATAACAAGATTCAAGGTCTGGAAACCGGCATTGATGATTATATCACTAAGCCCTTTTCTCCCCGTGAATTAGTTGCCCGCCTGAAAACAGTACTGCGTCGGACAACCCCAAAAGGGATAGAGGAACCTATTACGGTTGATGGATTAACACTGGACCCTGTCTCCCACCGGGTCAGCTCTGAATTGAAGCCGCTGGAGTTGGGCCCTACTGAGTTTCGTCTGCTACAGTTCTTTATGACTCACCAGGATCGTGCCTATACTCGCAGCCAGCTGCTAGATCTGGTGTGGGGTGGTAACGTCTATGTTGAAGAGCGAACTGTAGATGTTCATATCCGCCGCCTGCGTAAAGCGTTAGGCGACCGTCACGACTACCTGATACAAACCGTGCGCGGTACTGGTTACCGCTTCTCTTCTCAAGCGGCCTGAGATTAATAGATGTATAACTCCAGTCACTCGATAGCCAGCAACCTATTTTTAACAGTAGTGGTTGGTTTTCTGATGGGTCTTATCATCGGTTACCCGGGCTGGACGCTATCCATTACCCTGATTATCTGGGGGTTGTATCAGATCAAGCAGTTTAACCGACTGCAACAGTGGTTGATGAGTAATGATCGAACCCGTGTTCCCGAAAGCCAGGGCTATTGGGGCGAGCTCTTTGATGAATTATCCCGAGATCAGAAAAGACAGCAGCAACGTACTCTGTCGTTACGTAATGTGATTCATCGGTTCCAACAGTCTTCCGCCGCGCTTAGCGATGCCATCGTCATTATAGATGGTCAAAACCATTTAGAATGGTGGAACCGAGCCGCTGAAAGCCTGCTGGGCATGAAGGTCCAAACCGACCGGGGACGCTCTGTCATGAACCTCCTGCGGGACCCCCGTTTTGTCCGTTACTATCGCAAAGGACTGTATGAAGATCCGCTGGAGCTAACTTCTCCGATACAGAGTGACATTGTGCTGGAGTATCGAATCACTCGTTTTGGTGCAGGTGATCGCATTCTGGTGGCCCGTGACATTACCCGCCTCAAACAACTCGAACAGACTCGTCAGGATTTCGTTGCCAACGCCTCCCACGAGCTGCGTACACCACTTACCGTAATTCGCGGATACCTTGAGACCTTTCTTGATCAGGAGCTACCAAAACCTCTGCAGCGCGCTCTGAGCCAGATGGCAAGTCAGTCCAAACGGATGGAAAACCTAGTGTCTGACCTCTTACTATTATCACGACTAGAGGCCAGTGCTCATGTTTCCGATGAACTACCCATACCGCTCCACTCGATAATCGATCGAATTCAGGAAGACGGCCTGGCCCTGGGCACGGATAAACACCAGACAATCAGTGCTGATCTACAAACAGAATCAACTTTGCTAGGCCAGGAATCTGAGATCTACGGTGCCATTTCCAACCTGGTATTTAATGCCGTTCGCTACACGCCTGCCGGAGGTCACATCAAACTACGCTGGTGGACTGATAAAAAAGGTGGCCACTTCTCGGTACAGGATAACGGTACGGGGATTGACAGTATTCACCTGCCACGACTGCAAGAACGCTTTTATCGGGTCGATGAAAGCAGGTCATCTGACAGCGGTGGCACGGGACTTGGTCTCGCCATCGTTAAGCATGTCATGCTGCGCCACGGCGGCCGGTTAACCATAAATAGTCAGCTAGGAAAAGGAAGTACTTTTACCTGCCACTTCCCTTCCGATCTGGTGATCCCTACCCCGCAAGAAGAACAGACAGAAGAGGAATAAAAAACGCACCCGAAGTGCGTTTTTTTAACCCTAAGTCGGTGATCACTTATGCTCTATTTGATCCTGATGGAAAGTCAAATCAATCTCAGTATCACCGGTATACTCTTCCACCCAAAAGATAGTCGCCCCGATTACCGCGGCCGGCATCACCAGTAAGTTCACCAGCGGTATCATCATACCAATTGACACTAAACCGCCAAAGCCAAGTGAAGTCAGCCGGCGCTGCTTAAGGGAGTCTTTCATATCCCGAAAACTGACTTTGTTATTATCCATTGGGTAATCGCAATACTGTATCGCCATCATCCAACAACCAAAGAGAAACAGGAGAATCGGCGCCAACATGCCCAGTACCGGGATAAAGGCGAGGATCAGCAGAAACAGCAAGCGAGGCAGATAGTAGAACAGCTTAGATAGTTCACGGGCAACCGTTCGAGGAATCAGCGCCACAATCTCTTTCCACCCTGCATCGGTCACAGTAACACCACGCAAACGCTGCTCAACCTTCTCTGACAAAATACCATTGAAAGGTGCTGCGATAATATTGGCCACCACGCTGAAACTGTAATACACCGTAATGAGTACCAAAGCAGCCACTAATGGCCAGAGAAGGTAACGTAAAAACTGTAACCAGTCCCAGTCGGGTAAAATAGAACTCAACAGATAATCTATCCAGTAGCCCATCTGGTCAAACAGTAACCAGATTGCCCCGCTAAACAAACATACATTGATCAACAACGGCACCAACACAAAGTGTCTAATGCCCTTTTCTGGCAACATTGCCAGGCCGCGCATGAAAAAACCTGCGCCACGGAACGGATTTCCTTTCATCTGGTCCTCAGTAAAATATTTGGGTCAGCCGACAAAGTGATTATAAAAACGTAAAACAACAGCCAGCAACATCATGGTCAGACCGCTTCGGTTAATCATGAATTCCCGCTTAGTAAAGCTAATTGTTGCCTGCCAGAACACCAGCACCGACTTGATATCCTGGGTTCGTACTACATAGAGTATCAGCGAGACGATAAATACACCAAGACCGACCATCATTAACAGCTGTTCTGCTACTTCAAGATACATTTACCCATCACCCTAAATTATTTTTAAGGCCCTAAGATTAACAGAAATAGTAGGCATTAGTGGCTGGTTTAGCCTATAACTTTATGTGAACATGCAGCCTCACGTTTTCTCTGCACCGGAGTCCATTTATGAAAGCCATCTCTATACATCAGTTTGGCGGCCTTGAAGAGCTAACCTACAGCACTCAGCCTAAACCCCAGCTAAATTCCGGTGACGTTCTAATCAAAACGACCGCTGCTGGCGTTAATCCAATCGACTGGAAAACCTGTTCAGGTGGTGGTGCAAGTGGCTTTATTAATGAGATGCCCTTTATTCCCGGCTGGGAGTTTTCCGGCATTATTGCCGATGCCGGCGATACAAATTTTGAAGCAGGCCAGGCGGTTTTCGGCATGATTCGCTTTCCACAACCTGCGGGTTGCTATGCCGAATATATCGCAGCGCCAGCAGCACAAATTGCCCGACTGCCCGATGCGATCGATCTGACCATCGCTGGCGGCCTTCCCACCGCCAGCCTGACAGCCTGGCAGGCTCTGTTCGACAAAGGAGGGCTGAAATCGGGACAGAAGGTTCTGATACTGGGAGCAGCCGGAGGGGTAGGCCACCTTGCTGTACAGCTGGCAAAATGGACAGGAGCCCATGTTACCGGTACCGCATCAGTACATAATCACGAGTTTCTGGCGACTCTGGGCTGTGAACACACCATTGACTACCATACCCAGAATATTACCGATCATGTCAGCAACATTGATCTGATTATTGACTGTATTGGTGGTGAAACCGCGATTGAAGCCTTACCTTGCCTGACCATTGATGGCGTAATTGTGACGATACCATCGGTCACAAAAGAGCAGGTAGTTGCAGCAGGGGCTGCCCAGCGACGCCGGGTAGAAACTATTCTTTGTGAACCCTCCGCTGAACAGCTTAGTCAGATAGCTCAACTCGTTGCCGATGAACAACTAGTGCTGCACACAACCGAAACCTTTCCGGCGGAAAAAGCAGCAGAAGCATTTGAACTCAGCCAGAGTGGCCATGTCTGCGGCAAACTGATTCTAACATTTAAC
>JAIBDA010000107.1 GCA_024679635.1 Amphritea sp.
AGTGATGCCACCCTCTTCCAGAGCCATTACACTTAGCATAGAGGTCAGACCAGCAGTACCAATAGTCATCGCTTTTTGGGCATCCATTCCCGGTGGCATTTTTACCAGCCACTCTGGCTTCAGGCGAGCGTACTGGCTGTAACCGCCCCAATGTCGTTCGCCAACACCCCAGCCGGTCAGGATAACCTGATCGGCAGGCTTGGGAATCGCCTTCCTGAATGCGGCGGAAGAGCAGGATATCGCTGATGCCTATAGCTGGACCTCGTCGACACCGCTCTATGATGCGTCTGTACCTAAAGCGTTGGGCAGCTATTGGAGCGGAAAACTGTTTGTCAGCGCTGAGCTGACAACAATTGACGGGGCCGGCCCGGATAACCAGAACTGGCTGAAAGTAATGGATGCCTACGCTGATGCCAAAGATCCGCGAGATACTTTTGCTCAGTCGGGTTACCTGTCTGCAAAATACTTCGTCAAAATGATGAACAATATGACCCCGGAGAAGATTGATGACCGGGCTGCAGTAACCGAGGCGATTCAGGCAATCAATGGCTATACATCCGACCTAATGTGCGGCCCATACTATGTCGGCAAGGCCAAACGTCACATGCCAAACCATGCTGGGATTATTGTTGAAGTACGTGATGAAGCCTTCAAGGTTGTGCGTGATTGCTTTGAATATGAAGGTCCGTACTTTCAGCCGATTCTTGAAGCCGAAAAAGCTTTGGGTCTGCGCTGAAACTCACTCACAATCAGCCCGGCTTCCGCTGGGCTGATTAATATAAGAAGTAAAATATGGTTAAACGAACCTTAACGGTGCTCATGCTGGCAGCCTTGCTGCTGGGTGTTTGCACTTTTCTGGCGTGGGGCAAGCCACCCAAAGTGGTTGGGTTATTTGTAGTCTCAGGTATGGCGGTTGGATCCCTCTACGCGTTAGGAGGTATTGGGCTGGTCGTGCTCTACCGGGCAACCGGCGTACTGAATCTGTCAAACGGTGCGATTGGAGCACTGGGTGTTATGGTCGCCTGGCAGCTACAGCAATGGCAAATACCTGAGGTTGCAACCTGGATCATCGGTATTGCGGTTACCACACTCCTGGCTCTGATATATGGACGCCTGATCGCGCCTGGCCTTGCATGGCGAGACCCTGTCGTGAAGGCTGTCGCTACCCTGGGCTTCGCGCTGATTGTGCTTGGCTTTACAGCCTTCGCCTGGGAAGATGATATACGTAAATTTGCACTCCCCAGTGATAAAATCGCTTATACGCTACTAGAATTGCGCATCACATTAACTCGAGTGATTGTCATTCTTTCCGCCCTCGCGATTGTTATCGCCGTTTGGCTCTATCTTTCCAAAACCCGTACTGGTCTCAACATGAGGGCACTAGCCGATAACCGGGATATATCGGCCCTGATCGGCATCCCCATTGTAAAAACCGAGACGATCGCCTGGGGCATTTCAGGCCTTATCGCCGGTTTTACAGGATTGATGTTTGGCGACCTTGTTCGTCTTGAACCTTTCGTCATCACCTTTATGGTGATTCCGGCTATTTCAGCGGCCATCTGTGGACAGCTGCGAAACCTTGGCGCTGTGCTTATCGCAGGTCTGTGCATCGGCATAATCGAATCAATGATGACATTAAGCCCTGTGCTTAAGTCTGTGCGCCCGATGGCACCATTTGTCATAGCGATACTCGTTTTGATGTGGGTTCAACGCGGTCGCACCAACTATTTTGCGGGAAATTGATCATGCAGATAACCAAATCAGCTAAGGTCGGACTGATGCTCGCGCTGCTTGCCTTTATTTTTATCCCTGTTCTGGCAGGCGGGCAGTGGGTAAAAATTTTTATCTCCACTGGCTGTTTTATCCTCGCCGCTGCAGGTGTCGCTTTTATGTATGCTCGTTTAGGCATGGTTTCGCTTGGCCAGATTGCACTGATGGGTATTGGAGGCTGGGTCATGCTGAGGATGAACCACGCCTTCGACCTGCCCTTTGAAATCAATCTAGCAGTCGCCGGCGCTGTCACCCTGGTATTTGGATGGCTGCTGGCGATGCCAGCACTCAAAATGCGGGGCCTCTATTTGGCGCTCATCACACTAATGGCTGCAGGTGGACTGGAAGTTCTCTTTTCCACATTCCGCTTCCCTAATGGAGGTGAGGGTTTTTGGGGCGTGATGCCTTCGGTTGCCGACCCTTTCCGTCGCCCGGCATTGGCTAGCACCGATGCCGACTATCTACGCTACATTATATTGGCCATTGTTGTTGGGTTCCTGATTATCGAGCTGCACATGCGTACCGCACCCGGACGTGCATGGGCGATGATCCGCCGCTCTGAAGCCGCCGCCTACGCATCTGGTGTTAACGTGGTGTACTACAAGGCCTGGGCATTTGGCTTAGCCGGTTTTCTGGCAGGCATCAGCGGAGGCTTACTTGCTGGCGGGCTGGGCCTTCTTGATCCCGCTACCTTTAGAGCCTCAGAGTCAATTATGCTGTTTGCGCTCATGATTGTAGGGGGCTCTCGCGGATGGCTGGGCGTGGTGATCGCGGCAACTCTTTATCGAATTGTTCCCGCGTTGTTTAACGACTGGGGAGTTGATGCAGATATCTCGCTCATCATCTTTGGTGCGGCTTTGCTACACGCGATTATCACCGCACCTAATGGTCTGTCGGGCCAGCTTATCGACCTGTTTAGTAAAAAGAGTAAGCGCACATGATTACGCTTGAAAACCTTACGGTTCAGTTTGGGGGAGTGACCGCCTTGGACGCCATATCAGTACAATTCAGCCAGCCCATTTCAGGGATTATCGGCCCGAATGGTGCGGGTAAAACGACTACGATGAATGCGGTCTCAGGCTTTCTGGATTACCAGGGTATGATCAACTGGAACGATGAAACAGTCGACGATCTTAATCCGTTCAAACGTACCCGCTGGGGACTACGGCGATCATTTCAAAAAGAGCAGATCGCCGATGACCTGACAGTGTTGGACAACCTGCTGGCGATCGCTGACAACCTGCCTGGTTCCCGAAGCGAAAAGCGAGCGGAGGTTGAGCATGCGATCGAGAGTATGTCGATCAGTCATCTTGCAAGCCGAAAGGCCGGAACTATCAACGCTTATGAGAAGCGCCTGACTGATCTCGGCCGATGTATTATCGGTAACCCCAAGATTATCATGCTCGATGAGCCTTGTGGTGGCCTGCAACAGGAGGAAACTGACCATCTGGGTGAGCTGATTCTAAAAATACCGGAATTGACACGGGCCAACACGCTGATTATTGATCACGATGTCGATCTGATCTCCCGTATTTGTACCGAAACGCTGGTGCTCGATTTCGGCAAGCGTATCGCCTTTGGTGAGACCGCTCAGGTACTGGTGGATCCCAGGGTTAAGGCAGCCTATCTGGGCGTAGAGGAGGAAGCGGAATGACATTAGAAGTTGAAAATCTAACAGTAAGCCAAAATGGCAAGACGATCGTCAAGGACGTTTCGCTTCAAATAGAACCAGGCAAAGTGACTGCACTACTCGGTGCCAACGGTGCCGGAAAGTCAGAATTAGTTCTGGCGATTGCGGGCATGTTGAAAGCTAATGCTGGAAACATCAGCGTGGCGGGAACCCAGATAACCAACGCCACACCAGAGCAAGTTCGCAAGCAGGGCGTAGCAGCGGTACCCGAGGGGCACCGAGTACTCTCTTCCCTAACGGTTGACGAAAACCTGAGGGCAGCGGCTGCCCTGCTGAAACAACAGGATTTGGTTGAGACTCTTGCCGAAACCTATGAACTTTTCCCTGAACTGGCCGAGCGAAAGCAACAGTTGGCAGGCACTATGTCGGGTGGGCAACAGCAGATGTTGGCTATTGGTCATGCGCTTATGGTGAGGCCACAATATCTGTTGATCGATGAGATGTCTCTCGGGCTGGCTCCTCTGATCGTTAAACGTCTAGTCAAAACACTTGAACAGTTGGTGAATAAGGGGACCGGTGTTTTACTCGTTGAACAGTTTACTGAGGTTGCACTGTCAATCGCAGACACGGTGACAGTGTTGAGGTCCGGAAAAGTATACTTTTCGGGTAGCGCTGGAGAGCTCCGGAAAGATCAGAATATTCTTGCGGAGGCTTACCTTTAGAGCTTTGTCAGTCAAGTTTACTATTTTGTTATGAGCGGTTATTGGGCTGAGCGGAGTTAACTAGCTGGAAGTAAGAGCCGAAGCTTCCGCCCTTTAAAAGAAAATTTGTCTAACCTAAACCGCACTTGCAAGTGCGAGCAACAGAGAATATAAAGCACACTAAGCTCTATACAAATTTTATTATAAGTAGCCTCTATAATATGAGGCTACATAAATTTTTTTTTGAGATAAGTAATTATTAGGGGTCCTGCGATTAAGTCAGGCTCATTCTGTAGTGGTCTAATAAACCCGGACACCGATTTAGGTGGTATTCTCACCACCTAAGGAGAGGTGTTCAATGGCAAGACAGCGTCGTATTTTTTCAACTGAGTTCAAGCAAGAAGCAGCCAGTCTCGTTCTCGACCAGGGCTA
>JAIBDA010000030.1 GCA_024679635.1 Amphritea sp.
CAATAAAAAGGTCTCCCGTTCAATAGACATACCTTTCTTATCGCTGGTTGCCATAGTCTCTTCATTATGGGCGATAGCATCATGAATATTAATCCATACCGGCTTCATTCCATTTTCAATTTCGTGGCTCTCAAATTCGGTATCCCCTAACTCCTCGTCAATAGAACAGCGATAACAGTAAGATTCCATATGGACTACATCATAGCCATGCTTATGCCAGGGCCGATATTCTTCATATAAACCGAACGCCTGAATATCTCTTATATTTTTTGCTCCCGTTTCTTCCTTCAATTCACGAACCAAACCCGCCTGCACTTCTTCACCTTCGTCTACCCCACCACCCGGCAAACTATAGTCATGGTATCGCTCGGTATATAACAATAAAATCTGCTCACCGTTGAGAATAATTCCCCGTGCTGCTTGACGCGTAAAAACGCTGCCGTTAATCGTTGTTATATCCGGATGAATGGTCGACTTCAATAATTGCATAATACTGTTCAGGCCTTTTAAAAATTTCACATTCGTTCTTTTCAGACAGTTTGTAGTCCTACCTACCCAGATTCAGCGGAAGATTAGCCAGACTAATTCAGCATGAGTATTTAGCACTGTTGTTAACCGGAAAAACAGCTTAATTTTGATTTCTATCAATGTAACAGGCAAACAACAGTAATGAATGATACAGACTATTTCAAAGGCGCATTCCTGGTTGTAGCTGCTACAATCTGCTTCGCCTTTCAACCGGTATTTGGTCACCTTGCATATGACGACGGTGCTAATGCTGTAGGATTGCTGTGGCTCAGATTTCTCTTAGCTGCAATATTGTTACAACTATTCACCTGGCGTGCCAGTTCTCAGGGATGGCTAACCCCACTTTTAATAGGCATTGTCCTGTCGATCGGTGCTCTCAGCTATTTCTTTGCCCTGACTCAACTCTCAGTGGGCCTGGCAACGCTATTCTTTTTTCTCTTTCCGGTTTATATTTTTCTGTTCTCAGTATTACTGCGCCAGGAATCTGTTTCGTTAGTAAAGTGTAATGCCATCCTCTTTGCTATGACCGGTATCTATATCAGCGTGGATATCAATAGTGCCCTGCCGCTATGGGGAGTTACCTGCGGCCTGATTGCGGGCGCCTGCTACGGCGCCTATATCATGCTAAGCAACCATTTTCTGGTGCATAAAAACCCCTTTGAATCGTTGAGCTGGGTCACAACAGGTGCCTTGCTCTGCTTATCAGTTCCAGCCCTCGCTGGGCAGGCCATATTACCCGATAGTTACATCGGATATGGCGCAGCACTTGGGCTTTGCCTGATCAGTACTCTGCTATCGTTCAGTTTGCTGCTGGCAGGCACACGACTGATGCGGCGCGCAACCGATGTCGCAGTATTAACTACAACTGAAATCGGTTCTACGCTGTTTTTAGCCTGGTTACTGTTAAGTGAGAATGTAACTTCCGAAGAAATTATCGGTGCAGGATTAGTGTTTTTTGCCGCCGTTACCATTCTTGCGTCCCGACGACGTGAAGCCAGCTCAGCGCTGGCCGAGTGATCTCTGTGGGCGCTCCACCACAATCGTATCCATGCGATCCCGCTTAGGCCCAACACCGAAAAATCGACTATAGGTACGTGAAAAGTGCGGACTCGAACTAAAACCACAAACCGCAGCAATTTCACCGATATCCAAAGGCGAATTATGAATCAGCTGCTGGGCATGCTCGAGCCGTATTTTCAGATAGTAATTAGCCGGCGTGGTATGCAGGTGCCGCTTAAACAGTCGCTCCAGATGACGCACTGAAACATGTGCCTTATCAGCAAGTTCCACCGAAGTTAGCGGCGTACTGATACTGGTCTGCATTAGCTTAAGCACTTTATACAGACGCGGTTCATGCAGCTGAATAATATCTTCCTCTGAAACACTGGGCTGGCGCTCAGGAATCATGAGATGACTAGCGATCACTTCAACCACCGCCTCGCTGAAATGCTGCTGGATCATATGTAACATTAAGCCACTCACCGCAAAACCGCCGGTACAACTGATGCAACCGGTGGTAATTTCAAACTGTGACTTACTGATCTCCAGATGTGGATAACGCTTACTAAAGCCAGCTGCAGCCTGCCAATGAATACTGACCGGACCTTTATTCAATAACTTAGCTTCAGCCAGCAGGTAACTTCCGGTATCAACACCACCAAAAACAGTGTTGTGCTTATACAGCATACGTAACCACCACAGCAGTGCAGGTTTACTGTACTGCCAGGGTCGTGTTCCACCGCAAATAAATAAATTTGCAGGTCTACTGTACTGATAATCTTGCGCCGAGAGCACCAAAGCGTTGCTGGCCGCTACCTCATTGCTATCCGGGCTGAGTAACTCCCAGTTATAAAGTGACTGACCTGTAATCTCATTAGCCAGTCGCAAGGGATCAATAGCTGCTTGCAGTGAGGCCATTGAATAGCCGGGTAATAGAAGAAACGACAACCGATAGCTGCCATCAAGTTCAGGTTTAAGCATAACCTTACCCCTCTAATGCAGAGTTTTTAATACAGATTGAACATCGCAGAGATGTTCAGGCCTGGTCTTTTTGCTGGCGAATTTCAGCAAACACCTGATCTGCCGGGTAATTCAGCATATTCAGTTGTTGTTGAAGTTCAGGCCGGTCAGCCCGCATAAAGGGATTCGTATTTATTTCCTGCAGTACAGAGGTCGGTAAGGTAGGTAAATTATCAGCACGTAGCTTTTCAACTTCAGCAACTCGCTGCTGCAAGGCAACATTGTTGGGCTCAAGGGCTAAAGCAAAACGGGCATTCGATAAGGTATATTCATGGCCACAATAGATTGCAGTGGCCGGTGGTAAATCACGTAGCTTCTGGAGACTCTGCCACATCTGCTGTGGCGAGCCCTCAAACAGGCGACCGCATCCCATCGAGAATAAGGTATCACCCACAAACACCGCGTCTAAGGACGGTACCCAGTAGACAATATGTCCCAGGGTATGACCCGGCGTCGCCAGCACTTCTATGTTGATTTCACCCAGCTGAACCTGATCACCATGTCCTACGGCGCGGTCGATCCCAGGAATAATATCGCCGTTTATTTCAGAACCGATGACCGTGCAGTTATAGCGATCTTTCAGTTCCAGGTGACCATCGATATGATCCCAGTGATGATGAGTCGTTAAGATATGACTTAACTGCCAGTTTCTGGCTTCTAGTTGTCGAATGATTTCAGTCGCATCCGGTGTATCGATAACGGCGGTGTGGCCGCTGACTGGATCATGAATCAAACTGCAGTAATTATCTGATAAGCAGCTGAACTGTATAATTTCGGGTTGAGTATTCTGGGAGAACTGTGTTTTATTCATGGGAATATACCCTATTGTTTTTATTATATATTTATAATTTTGTAGCCGTACAGGCTGACTGCACTGGCGTTGTGTTACACCCTACAAAAAGCCTTACATATAGAATTATCGGCTCAGAGATCAAGCTTGAGCCGGGTTGATTTGGCGCGGGAACAGCAAACCATTAAGACACTCTGTTCGGCTTGTTCGTCGGCAGTAAGCACACTGTCGCGATGATCCGCTTCACCTTCCAGCAAACCCACTTCACAACTACCGCAAAGCCCCTCTTCACACATAGTTTCAATCTGATGTCCTTCAGCCCTGAGCACTTCCAGAATGCTCTGCTCTGGTAAGATCTCGATAACTGTTCCACTGTTTGCCAGCTCAATCTCAAAACTTCCGTTAACGATGCTCTCATCGACAGGCGCCGCGGAAAAACGTTCATAGATAACACTGATATTAGATTTACCTTCAGCGGCATCGAGAATCGATTGCAGTAATGGCTCAGAGCCACAGGTATAGACTTCGGTTGCTTGTGAATACGCTCTAAATAATTCTTCAATATCTAGGCGTTTACTGCTGTCACCGTAGCTATAGTGACACTTAATCTGTTCACCCAGCTGCTGGCTAAGTTGTTCAGCAAAAGCGGCCTGCTCTGGAGTACGACTCAGGTAGTGCAGAGTAAATGGCTTTTCCAACTGCTGTAATCGCGCTGCCATCAACATAATCGGTGTAATGCCAATGCCACCGGCAATCAGCAGGTAATTGTTTGCGTTCTCATTGAGTTCAAAGTGATTACGGGGGGCGTTGATCTGCACTTCGCAGTCCTGTTGCAGATGCTGATGAATCCAGGCGGAACCACCGCGGCCCTCTTCTTCTAACAACACTGCCACCTGATATTCATGACGGCGAGCGGGATCGCTGCACAGGGAGTATTGTCGTATCAGACCGTTTTCCAGTAACAGGTCGATATGTGCACCAGCGCTAAACTCGGGCAGAACTGACTGGTCATCGCAGGCCAGTGTGTAGGTATGAACATTGTGAGCCACTTGTTCAACGGCGGTAACACGGGTCGTAATGCTCTGGGCTGTCATGGCTGACCTCCTCAATTATTATGGTTGTTATTTTTAGGCGTTATTCTGAGAGGGGAGCTTTAATAATCTGATAATGACGACCAACCGGACATGCATAGCGCATGATGGTGCAAAGGTAATGCAAAAATAGCGCAATGACAGCCCGGTGATCGTCAGGACCGAATAAGCGGTCCTGAGTTTTGAATATTAAGTCTTGATCACAAGAGAGGCTTACATATCTTCCGGATCAATACCTGGTACTTCAGTAATGCCCAGCTTCTGTTTCCAATCAACCGGATAAACCGCGTAGAAAATGATACAACGCTCGTCACACTCATACTTAACATCCATACCCTTAGGCATATACAGAACATCACCTTCGGCGCACTGATAAGAAACACCATCAGCAATCAGACGAAAGTTACCCTCTTTAACGAATACAATCTCATCAACTTCCAGATTCCATGGCACAGAGATGTTATTCAGAAAATTAACACCGCCAGCCATTGATTCACTGACTTTGGTCGTAACGCATGGCTTTATATAAGTACCGCCTGGTTGCAGCTCATGGTAGCGGTGTTCGATATCTGTAAATTTAAACAGCGTAGGAGTTGGCATATTTTTTCTTCCTATTTTTGGATTTATTAGCATGGAACATTTATTTCAGCAGCAATCGACCCTCCGACGATGCGGATAGCGTTGCTACAGCATAAAAATTTAAACGTTAACAGGTTCGTTCAGTTCGATTACGTAACCATCCGGGTCTTCAACAAAACCCAGCATACGGGTGCCATGATTCATCGGTTTAGCCGGGCTGCGAATAGTGACGCCTTCGCTTTCCAGATAAGCCATAGCTTCAACAACACTCTCAACGTTGAACGCCAGATGACCGTAAGCCTTACCTTTTTCATATGGCTCTGGCTGATCCCAGTTATGGGTCAGTTCCAGCGTAGTGGTGATATTTTCAGGACCGAATCCTATAAAGACATTGGTAAAACGGCCTTCCGGATAATCGGTGTTGCGCAATACTTCCATACCCAGCAGACGGGTATAAAAATCCAGAGATTTTTCCAGGTTACAAACCCGGATCATCGTATGATCCAAACGGAACTTAATATTTCCTGCGTTAGACATTTCTCACCCTTTTAAACAACACCGGACAACAATGCCCGACTAAAATTGGCTATCAGGGATACGGCTGAGCGTAACCCCTGACCTGATCTTCTTGTACTGAGCTTCAGCTAACAGCCTCAATAACCTGCTCCTGGAAATTGCGGACACTGCTTTCCCAATGGGTCGACAAAACGCCGCCGTCAGCAACAGTAGACTTACGGCCTTCCTGCAGACGGATACAAACTTCATGGTCTTCTTTATGTACATCGATCCACAGCTGCTTCAGCTTTTCTGCGCTATCAGCATCAAGCTCAGTACCGTCGGTCATATAGATAGCGCGACGCTGCAGAGTCTTACCTGGCCCTACAGGAATATTCAGATGTACGCCCATCTGGTCCGGGAAGTAGCGACCAAAAACAAAAGTAGGAAATAGCGTCAGATAACGGGAACTCACCGCTAAGGTATTGCCACTACCATCACCACCTTCACTTTCATCATCCAGATCGACCGCACTCCCCTGACAATGACCGTCATCAACAATATAGTGGTCAACCAATGGCTGATCGGTAGTGGAAGAATGGACAAACTGAACATGGTAAGGCTCGATGAAGTTTTCCATCAGGAACTTCCAGTTGGTATCAACGATTCCCAGATCAATCACACCAACCAGCTTGGCCTTTTCAAAATCCAGACCATCTAAACGGTTCTTCAATGGCGCGACAAACTCATCGAAAGGCTGTGCATCGCCACTGACGTTAACGAATACCCAGTCATACCAAACCGCACACTGCACTTCTTTAAGGCCATGCTCCTGAGGATCAAAACCTTCAGGTACAGAGTTAGGTTCTTCACCCCCAAAGTAAGGTGTGGTGCGCAGTGCTCCATCCAGACCATAAGCCCAGGCGTGGTAAGGGCACTTCAGCAGTCGCCCGACATTCTGCGGACTATCAACCAGTTTAAGGCAGCGATGACGGCAGACATTATGAAAAGCCTTAATACTGCCATCCTGGTTACGTACCAGAATCAACGGGCTATCCCCGACTGTTACCGGAATGGTATCGCCGGACCGGGCCATCTCATGGGCAAAGCCTACTAATACCCAGGAATTGGGAAACAATGATGCCTTTTCAGCTTCCCAGAACTTCTCATCGGTATAAGCGGAAGGCGGTAACCCTGTTTTCAAAGGGCCTGACTCATTAAAAGCTTCTAAGCTGCTGCTAAACGTTTGATCGGTTGCAATCAGGGACATTATTATTCTCCGAATCTCTTATTCTATTTGTGCATCGGTCGCCGACTAAGGCGGTTTTTTATGCCTTATTACTTCTTGTCATTAAGAAGAATGCATCTCTGATTCAATCTTTTCGATTCATAGTCGTAGCTGACTGTCAACGAAATCTATCAAGGAAAAATAAATAAACCCAATTCAAAAATTACGCTAGTCATTAGCTGAGCTCATGACAAAAAACATTGAAACTCTTTATAAAGGAATAGAGATACGTAACTAATCGAATATTTTCAATTAGTTACGGACAAGACATACTTAATTTAATGTCATAATATGAAAAAAGGTCATAAACCGAATTAGCAATTACAGACTTTTATTGTCGTTATTTGGAGCGACATTAATTTTTCTAATATCAGTTGTGAAATTTGAATTGGGATGCCAGATGATTGCTTTGTTAACTTAAACGCTCTGATTTGTCGTAGCAGGCTGAAAAGTCAGAATAGAGCACTCAGATCGCTACTTAGCGCATCAGATTAATAAGTCTCTTTTTCTCAAAAAATTAATTAAAATAATAAATGCGATTTCGAGAAGAACGGTCATATGCTGCCAGGCTGCCATCAGTTAATTTAATTCCGACGCAATAAGCCGAGGTTTTTAATCAGCTAAATCTGCACTTGCAATGCATACCTCTTAAACGACCGTCTCCTTGTTTTCGGGAGAAAATATGCAAAATAACAATAAATCTAATATTGCCGAGTCCGGTATCTTTACCGGTATCAATCCTTCTATGGGGATACTCGCTAAATCGATGGTGGCAGCTTTCCTGCTATTCACCATACTCAATGTAGATTTTGCCGGCGGCATATACGCTGACGTCAAAAATTGGATTCAGACAACCCTGAACTGGTACTACGTTAGCCTTATCTCAGTATTCTTCTTTCTCTGCCTGTGGCTGACGTTCAGCCGTCTGGGAAATTTGCGTCTGGGTGCCGATGACGAAAGGCCTCAATTCAGTTTCTTCTCATGGTTTGCCATGCTGTTTGGTGCAGGTATGGGTATCGCAATGCTGTTCTGGAGTATTGCCGAGCCCATCTATCACTTTCAGGGTAATCCGTTTATCACCATGGCAGGAATAGAGGCCAGCAGCGCAGAAGCCGCACAGGTAGCAATGCGAATCTCATTCTTCCATTGGGGCTTCCATGGCTGGGCGATTTACGCGGTAGCCGGTCTGGCGATGGCTTACTTCGCTTATCGCAAAGGCTTGCCTCTAACTATACGTTCATCACTCTATCCTATTCTGGGCGATAAGATTTACGGTCCAATAGGTCACGCTGTCGATCTGCTCGGGGTATTCGCTACTATCTTCGGTGTAGCCACTTCCTTAGGTTTAGGTGTTTCTCAAATGAACGCCGGACTTAATTACCTGTTCGACATGGAAATATCTGTTATTAATCAGGTGCTGCTAATCGCAGTAATTTCAGTGGTTGCTACATTCTCTGCAGTATCCGGTGTCCAGAAAGGCATCCGTATTCTCAGCGAGTTGAACGTAAAGCTAACAGTGATCTTACTGGCTTTCTTCCTGTTTGCCGGACCGACTATTTTCCTGCTGGGCTTCTACGTCACCAGTGTTGGTGATTACTTAGCCAACATGGTTCAAATGGGCTTCTGGACTGACCCTAATCCTGAGAGTCAGTGGCAGGGGTGGTGGACAGTGTTCTACTGGGGCTGGTATATCTCGTGGGCGCCATTTGTTGGCCTGTTCATTGCCCGCATCTCTCGTGGTCGTACCGTTCGTGAATTCCTGTTAGGGGTTATTCTGGTTCCTTGTCTGGTTAGCTTCCTGTGGCTGGCACTGTTCGGCGGCACTGCGCTGCATATGGAACTGTATGGCAGTGGCGGCATCGTTGAGGCGGTCAATAGCAACCTCACTACTGCACTTTATGTCACCATTGAAGCACTCAATGTCGAGTGGGCTAGCTACGCTATGGCTGCACTGGCAACACTGATGATCCTGACCTGGTTTGTTACTTCTGCAGACTCAGGCACGCTAGTTATCTGTACCTTACTTTCAATGGGTAATGATAACCCTCCTGTTAGATTCCGGGTTATCTGGGGACTGACTGTTGGTGCTGTAGCAGCAGTACTGTTGCTGGCTGGAGGCCTTAAAGCATTGCAAGCAGCCTCCATCGCAGCAGCACTGCCCTTCTCGGTAGTCATGGTTCTGATGATTGTAGGTTTAATTAGCTCGATGATATCTAAATCTGACTATGTTCCAACTCAGGAAGCCAAGCCTGTTGAAGACAATAATGTGGGAGAGCTGGTTGGAGCGGAGGTTCAGCAAACAACCTGATTCTGTTCTATAAATACTAAAAAGGGCTCATATGAGCCCTTTTTTTGTTTTCGATCAGACTAGAATCAATCACTGTCTATCACATTTTTTGAAATCTATAGCTCGTTAATCAGCCAATCAACAAAGGTGCGTACTTTGGTAATATTCATTCGATCATCAGGCACAATCAGATAATACGAGTAACTATCAAGATGCAGACCGAAGGGGCAGATTAACCGTCCCGCAGCAATATCATCGGCCACCAGCTCCGGACAAACCAGCGCACAACCCAGCTTCTCTATCGCCGCTTGCTGACGAACATTGGTATCACTGTAGTACTCATTTTTTAGCGGTTCAAGATCAGGCACACCGGCCAACGCCAACCATTCCTGCCAACCGGTTGCATCAGTTTCATGCAACAGTACAAACTGTTCCATAATTGCCGGGTCAATGCTCTCAAAGCGCTCCAGCATCGATGGATGACAAGCAGGTGTAAGGTTTCCCGCAACCAATAACCGGGCACCATCAGGTACCTCTGACTCATGCAACCACTCGATAGACGCCTGAATATCTGAATCAGAAAAGTCAGCTGAATCATTACTGTGATGAAATCGAAAATCAAAACCAAAGTTTGCATTTTGCAGGTGCGGTGACAGCCATTTCATTGCAAAATGCGGCCGTACTGATATACCTACAGGAGCCATCGAAGTGGAAGCTTTTAAGCTACTAACACCACGTCTCAGCAAAGTCATCGCTTCAGCAAGATCCTTATACAGGATCTCTCCCTCTTCCGTTAATACGATGGACGATCCAGAGCGATCTAGCAATTTAACGCTGAAATATTCCTCGAGGTTTTTGATCTGATGACTTATAGCCGACTGCGTAACGCTCAATTCGTCAGCCGCTTTGGTAAAGCTGCTATTACGTGTTACAGCTTCGAACACGAGAAGAGATTTAAATGGTAACAGCATCTATAACACCCATATACGAAATAATTCATTTATGCCCCATTCCCGCTGTAGGTGGAGACAATTTTATAATTATAATTTTAAATTAGTTCCATTAACCCTGAGAATAATATGGAATAATCATTAAGATCACAAAGCATTTACAGCGCACCGTCGTTTAAGCACCTGGGTTAACCCGGATCTAACGCTTATAACTAGCAATCACAGTGAGAAAAATCTGACGATATCGTTACAGATTACTCTTCAGAACCCACTAGGTGTTATCAGTTATTCGACCAGAAAAGATACCTGCACGACAGAATCAGACGCTATACATCAGTAACCTACTCCTTTGTGAGTCTGCCTCATATCGCATGAGATCTTTGATTTTCCCAGACCTATTCAGATCGGTATCTTGTTCTCTTTTCTTATGGGTGAATATAGCAATGCACACAAAAAATATAAAAGCTGATCTGCTATTACTAGTGGTGGCTGCAATATGGGGATTCTCCCTTGTAGCTCAAAGTATGGGACTTGATTATCTTGGTCCTTTTGGTTTTAACGCCGGACGTTTTTTACTGGGTGCAGTAACTCTGTTACCAATATTTCTCTTCTTTCATCGCCCGCAGCAGATTAACTGGCGACCGATGTTTATTGGTAGCCTTACCGCAGGATTCTGCTTATTCATGGGAGCCTCACTACAGCAAGCAGGCCTGCAATATACTACCGCTGGCAACGCTGGCTTTATTACCAGTATGTATATCGTACTGGTACCTGTATTCGGCCTGGCACTAGCACAAAAAACAGGTATGAATACCTGGGTTGGCGCTATGTTTGCTTTACTTGGTTTATACCTGCTAAGTGTCAGCGACAGCTTTGAAGTTAACTCAGGTGATGCGTTAATCCTGCTTGGTGCCTGTTTCTGGGCCGGCCACGTATTAGTTATCGCCAAACTTGCCCGTGAGCTGGACAACCTGCTGTTATCACTTTTGCAGTTCCTGTTTTGTGGCTTTCTTTGTGCTTTTATCGCGCTTGTTTGGGAAACGGACCGGTTTGTGGTGATTAACTTAGTCGCCGCCTGGCAGCCACTGCTGTTTGCTGGTGTATTAACCGTTGGCATCGGTCATACCCTACAGGTTATAGGTCAGAAATCTGCACCCGCCTCCCATGCTGCAATTATCATGAGCCTGGAAGCCGTATTCGCTGCTTTAGGTGGCTGGTTATGGCTAAATGAACACTTGTCTAACCGGGAACTGACAGGCTGTATGCTGATGCTGGCTGGAGTAGTACTGTCTCAAATACCCTTTAAGAGAAAACCTAAAGTCACAACAGAACTTGGAGTTTGAAATCATAACCGGAGAACATGCCCCATATTTAAACGGTATGGGGCAATCTATCCCATCACATTTTTTAAACTGCCAGAATTCAGGAATAATTGAGCAACTTCCTCAGAATGAAGATAAATACCTTCTTGTTTAGTCTTAACTCAATTAGCGGACATTTCCTTTATCTGACGGGCCAGATAAGCTGCGTAATTGTCGGTCATTCCACCGATAAAATCGAGCACTCGCATATAGGATAGATAGAGACGCCACTCAGG
>JAIBDA010000007.1 GCA_024679635.1 Amphritea sp.
CTATTCGTATAGCGATTGAGATTAGCTCACCTGAAATATTAAGTTTGCTTTTAGATCTGGGAGCAGATCCCAATTATAGAGCAACAGAGGGGAGTGTTGCGGGTGATTGGGCGGCATTAGATGAAGACCCTATTTACCTTACACTTCTATTGGAAGCTGGAATGGATGCCAATATTAAACATGGGGACACGCCAATAATTTTTGACACTATTCCGGGTTCCCGTTGGGAACACTATGACATGTTGGTAGCTCATGGCGCAGATCACCTGCACACTAAAACAGGTGCTAATAAAACAGTAGCTTTACGTTTGGCAACTCAATTTGAATATAAGCGTTTAAAGGCTCTAATTGAGATGGGAGCAGATGTATCGACGCCAACGAATACAGGGTTAACAGTAGTGGAAAACTTAGCGAAGATGCAACAGCGTTTCAGTGCCAACCCACAACACCGAGCCTATATTGCTCGAGTCGAGTTGTTAGAGATGCTGCGGGATAGAGGGTTAGAAATTCCCGATGATATTCCCGGTGTTCATTACCCAGATCAGCAGCAAGAAGAACATTAAGTGGGAGCCCATGGTTATAGGGCTGACTCAATGACCTGCAGTGTAAAAGAGAAATTGAGAGCTTGGATGATGTTAACCCTGTTGCTCACATTATTGGGGTGTGAGTTATCCGAAAGAGTGATTGGTTCAAGTAAACCAGTAGAGTTATAAACTGAACAGCAATAGAAAAACAGGCCAGGGACAGGTAGATGCAACAGGGTCGTATCAGCGAAACAGAATTAAGCTATCAACACTTACCAGACAGTGATTTTTATGCGGTGGTCGACGGTGCGGCATTACCAGAAATACGTCATAAAATTTGGCAGGAAAATCCACAGTATTGTTGTCTTTGGAGTGGAAAGTTATCCCCTGATCTTGAACAGGTAGCGCCCTACCTTATTCACTTACCACAACAAACTGTTTTTAGTGATTGGCTGCTTGAAAAAGCTAGTCGTAGTGACTGCGCAATTTTCTTTAAAAGTCATAGCAACATTTCCATCACTCAATTGCGAAAGAGTCTTCGAAAGCATCTGTTAGTGAATGACTCAGAAGGAAGTACTTTAGTCTTTCGGTTTTATGACCCTCGCGTACTGGGGCGCTTTATCGATATAGCAAGCCAGGAACAACGTAATCAGTTATTTGAATATATTGATCGCTATATCCTGATACAACGGGAAACATTAAAAACTCATCATAGTCATATCACTTCATCTCAGAGCCAGCCCAGTAAAGGGCGGATGGTGATTACTGCAGAGCAGATGCAGAAGATGGATTTAAGTGCGCTGGATAACTATCTGATCCAGCTGGTTGAAGATATAAAAGCAGCATATCCAGCTCATTTCTTAAATGAGTCAGATGAAGCATTGAAAGAAAGGTTTAGGTTGTGTATCGCAAAAGCTGAAGAGTTCAATATTACAGGTAGAGCAGATCTGTTTGAATATTGCAGTTTATGCGTCCAGTGGGGCGATGAGTTTTGTCATCCCGATGGGCAGGGGTGGGCAAGAGATATTGTTGAAGACCGGTTTATAACAGACGGTACAGCAAGAATGACATTATTGGTTCAGGCTGGGAGTGAAAACCGAGTACTGACAAAGGTTCAGACAGGATAGAAAGTTTCAGGTTTCAGTGAATATAACCTGAGAGCGTTTTGTGTATTAATTAGAGAGTTAAAGGAAATACATCTATGGAAGGATATACGGTTCAGCCGGGTGATAGTCTCTGGAAAATAGGCCAGAAAAAAGGCTTCTCAGTAGATGAGATCCTCAGTAATAACCCTGAGCTAAAAAGTAATCCCGGCCGTATAGTGCCAGGGCAATACATTAAGCTGCCAGCAAAATCTTCAGAGGGTTCATTCAGTAAAAATGGCCCTTATGCCCCATCATATCCACAGAAACCCAAGGGTTCATCAACAGACTTAAAAAGTGATAAGCCTGCTGTATATGGGCCTCAACCTGCAGAAACTAAGCAACCTGCGAAAACAACACAGGCAGGTAATTCATCTGCTGCTAAAAGCCAACAAGACTGCCCCCTCAATACCGAGTGTGAATTAAACACGATGATTGTTGAGTGTGGCCACGCATCAAGAAAGTATAAGTTGGATGCCATTAATGGTGATCCAAAACAGAAAGGTACCCCTAAGCTGTATTGTTTGGCAGATGAGCATGGTCATGAAACAGTTAAAGTGACCTTTGCCGGCAGCTGTGAGAATGGGAGCTCGATGTGTACCGGTGTTGAAGTCGTTGGTGATTCGGGAAAAGAGGTCCAATATAACTCACCTGCAGAGTTTGGTCTGACCAGTGAAGGAAAATTGGAAAAAGCAAAAAAAGAGGTGGAACGAGAGGTAGGACAGCTTCATAACATCTTTAAAATTGCTGATAAATATGCCTTCAGCTTCAAGGAAGGAGGGTTTCCAAGACTTGCGACCTATCGCTTAAATAAAGTTGAGCATGGGTGCAGCTTAGCCGGTAGCAGTGCCGTTACCGATGTCATACTGATACCTGCATTTAAAGCTTCGGCTTTTATCTCCTTTGGATATGATGAAAAGAAAGAGTCTGTCCCGTTTTTTGATAGAGGGGGAGAAAGACGACAAGCTGTGTTTGATTATGGGGGGAGTTTTGTTCTTGGGGGAGAGGAAGTAAAAGTAACCAATAAAAAGGACACATCGATAGATCAGTACTTTCCCTGGATGCAAGGCAAAATGGATGGTTTGATCCAGAAGTTAGATGAGATGGCGTATCATTCTTATAAGGAAGCGGCTACCGCTTCTCAGAAAGGTGCTCGCGGGTTACTAAGAAAAGCGGTTTCCAATACTGATTTCGTGCTGGACTTGCCAAAAGTCAAAGCCAGTTTTGATGTTGAGACAAAAGAAGCTGAGAATGAATTTTCCTTAGATCTAACAGGCACCGCTAATTTAGAAATGGATCCTTTGATAGGAATGTCAATCGATATCGATATCTTAGGATGGGCTATTACTGCTATTCCGGGAATCGGTCCTTTTTTGAGTAAAGTTAAGGGTTATGCTCAAGAGAAAGGCATAGTGCTGGCGATTATTCTCTCTGCGAAAAATAAGGTTTTTGGTAAGCTTTCCTGGGAGAAAAAGCTGAATGGAGACTGGGAGCTGAATAGTACAGCGAAGACAAATGAAATTGGGGGGAGTGTACTGCTGAAACTTGAGGGGAAAGCAGAAATGGAGGTTGAAACTTTTCTAGTAGAAGTTAAGGCGGGTGCGAAAATATTAGCAGCCAGTGCTAAAAAAAGCAGTGAAGGTTGCGGTCTAATCGCAAAAGTAAAGCCTGGTATAAAAGACAGCAAACCTCATTTTGATGGCGAGATAGAATTTACGGGCCTTTCAATTTATCAATGTCTGTATGCTGAGCTTGGAGTAAGGTCTTCAGATAGTTCTAGTGCAAGTACAGTTCAAAACAATTTCAATAATGTTGGTAGTGTGTCCAAGAAAGATAAAGAAGTAAAGAATGAGGAATATAAGAAAATGAAGGTTGTTCTAGAACCTTGTAAATGGCCAGAGTCAAAAAATAGCGAAGGGATTGGAGTAGGAGAGGTAACTGTATGATACAAAAACTATTACGTTTTTTTTATCTTTGTTTAGTAATTATTATATTGTCAGGTTGTGGTGAAGATATGAGTATTTTTGAAAAAAAACCTTTTTTTAGTATTAGCATTGAGGGGCATGGTGCAGCTTATGCTGTTTTAATGAATGGCTTGACAGTTTATAGAAATATTGATGAAGACGTTCAGGTATCAACAAAAATCCATGTGAACCATCTTATTGTTTCTGGCGATAATGAAATAAAAATCTTGGTATATCGTGATGAAGACACCGGCACTATGCCAGAAGGAGCCAACGTCGATGTAAACCTTATGCTTAGAGATTTCGATAAGAAAGAAAGTAAACTTGTTTTCGGATTAGGCTTTGAAAATGGGCATTATTATTCTTCCCGAGAGCCTGGTAACTATTCTACAGTGAACTTTGATAAGAGCGATGATGGAAAGCTTATTGTTAAGGAACTCGATGTTAAGGGGGATGATGTTTGGAAAACAATTGAATTTGCAAGAGTAAACGCAGCGTTTAACACATCGTTACCAAGATGGGCCTTTGAGAATGGAGATGACCTTCCTGTCTATACTAGTCTTGGAGAAGAAGGTTTTTATCAGGAACGTGATCGGTTAATGCCGCTTTATGAAGAGATACAGAGTAAAATTTCTGCCCAAGACTGGGGATGGATTAAAGATAAATTTGCGGAGCGTAACCAAGAATATGATCTGGCGCTGTATAGGGCTCCAGGAGAAACAGAGAAACTACTGATAAAATCATTCAAGAATGTTAGTAATACGGATATTGCTACGCCACTAGGCTTAAAAGAAAAGGGTGAGTACTGGGGGGCTACGGATTTTACCATGCGTGAGTCAAAATTCATGAGAATGACATCGGGATCTAAAGGTGCAATGTTGTTTTATAACTTCAAAGATGGCTCAGGTTCAGAATTCTTCGATGTTGTCTTTCGTCGCCAAGGTGGTGAATGGATTATTACCCGTTAAATGGAATAAAGCTTGTGTGTAGCCCCCACAGGTATAGGGTCACTTATGTATCATAATTATCCTGAAATTCAGGTTAAAAGTAGAACCTCAGGTACACTGTACTGGCTCTCTTTGTCAGTTATCTGGATGTTTATGCTGATGGCACTTTATTTCTATAATTACATTATGGAGCGTCATTCTGACTATACCATTATAGACTACCTCCTCTTTTGGGAGGGGGGGGCTAAATATTCAAACTTCTTCTTCGTTGTGCTTTTCTTACTGCATATTTCTGTACTGTTTCGAATTCTTGAATCTGCAGCAATGTATTTGTTCGGAAAAAAGATACGAGGTATCTATTTAGGGGCTGTGATTGGCTTGGATAAACGATATTCTCCCCTCTTTTTACTGAATCATAAGAGAGATGGAAAAAGCTGTTATGTTGGAAGTCTTGTTGGAAGTGAAATGCCTGGTTTTATGTATACAGACCTGGGTCGTAAATTTTGGATGTGTCTGGATATAGATGGGAACCTTGTTCGGCTTGGGCCTCCTTATTGGTTTAATGTATTTATTAAAACATCTGCTCTACTCGGTACTAATTTTTTTTCTTTTGCCTTTTTCTATTCCAATCTTAACCACATGATTACTGGTCAGGAAACGTCTCTTCAACTGCCCGACGTTAGCATAACTTTTCTTGAGGATATAACTTCGTTCTTTCGTGACTGTGGTGATGGTTTGATTGTTTATTTTTTGGTTTATTTTATTTATTTGGTGCTCTTGGAAATATATTATAAAAATGGGCTGGACGGTTTTTTTACGAAATTGAATGAATCAAATTATTCAGTTTTCGCTGAAAAAATAATCAAAGGGAAAGTGGTTTATGTGGGTAGTTATCTGAGGCCAAGAAAGAAACGTTATAATCTTAGCGATGATCTTTCTGATGACTATAAAAATATTAGGTATCATTACGTTGAATTAGAGATTGAGTCAGGTTTACCTGGCCCTTATTATTGTGCTGTACATATAGATGAAGATCAGGTTCACTTCTTTAAACGTAGTCGGTTTAAGTTTGTTACAGGTAAAGCAGATGATAGAGGTTTTATCGTATTAGATGATGCCAAACAGATGGATGTTCTTTTCTAACTAAATATTTGAATGAATAAGGAGTGTTTAAAATGCCAAAAGCTGCACGTTTAGGTGATATTGGTTCAGGTCATGGTTGTTTTCCGCCAACCCCGATAGTGGCTGGAAGTGGGGATGTCCTCATCGATGGTATCCCTGCTGCCCGGGTGGGGGATCCACTCGCAGCGCACGGTTGTAGCAAGTGTCCACCGCACGGACGAGCGATAGCTGCAGGGTCATCTTCAGTGATGATCAATGGCAGGCCAGCCGCCCGGGTGGGAGATTCTATCAGCTGTGGAGGCTCTGTCGCAGCCGGTTCGGGCACTATTTCTATCGGCTGATAAGTCTCTGTTGTCAGGCGTGCAAGAGGTTTTAGGAGGCTTCCCTGCCGAACACCAATTAAATTCAGAGCCAGGTGAGTTGATGTTACGGGGCCAGAGATCTCTGGTTTTGTGATTATAAAAATTCTTTATTTTCGCGTATCCAGGGTGTTTCACCGGTCTGATCTTTGATGTCGGTCGACAGAGCGATGGCATCGATGTATTCAATCGGCTGTGCTGTGATCACGTTAAACCACTGGGTGAATTTACCTTGAGTTCTGACTACACGGGTTTTTATATCAGGATACTTTTGCTGCCAGCGAGTGGCCGATTTTTTATTTTGAAAAGCGGCTAGTTGTAGCAGATAGTGGGTTTCTGGTTCCAGTGCTGGATTATTGAAATCTGCGCTTTCAGAAGTGTGTTGCTCCTTTAGAACCTGGTTGATTTTACCCACCGCGTTCCCTGTTTTATCGTTGTTTGTTGGCTCAAGGTCGGCCAGTTGTTCTGTCGGTTTCATCCTTGCAGATCTGGCTTCTGCCGGGATTTTCTGCTGAGCGATTACCCTGTTCTGCGCCTCATCATGCGTTGATTGTCCTGTTTTAGATTGTCCTGTTTTAGATTCTCCTGTTTCAGGTTGTGTTGCTATTGAGCTGTTTGCTGCATAGCTGATTTCAATAGAGCGTGACTGTCCGTTGCTAACATCATCAACTGGCAGAGGCTCTGGTGCCGTAAAGGCTAACGCGGGATCTTTGAGAGTGGTTCTGAATCGTTTAATTGTTACGCTGTCTGATGCGTTACAGTGCCAATAACGTTCGGAGGGCTGCTTGCGCTGAAAGCACTGGATAAACCAGGCTGCTACCTGTTGTTCGTGGTAGTAATAATTATCGGGTCGAATTTCAACATTATAGGACGATGAGGGCAAACGGGGGGCACGCTCTGATGCGTTGCACGCAACCGTAGTTATCATAGCGGTGAGTAATAATGTTGCTGCGGGGTAAACCTTGTCCATGGCTGCCGTCCTTTTTTGTTAGACCCTGATGCAGATACTTAGCAGCAATAATCAAGCCATACTGGAAAGCACTTTTTGATAAAATAACTGTGCAAAATCAGGTGTGTAACAATAAGTTGCGCGCTTTATTTCTCACTTTGGGCGAGTCGTTTCATAGCCCTTTGTTTTAACCGTCGGCTGCAGTAAACTCCGTGAAACAAAAGGACTGTCACGTTAAGGGAGTAAGAGAGATGCAGGGGGCAATGACGCCTATTAAAGAGATTCAGCTTGAGCAGATGACTCAGCTACGGGAACGCTCTAAAACGGTTTCCGCTATTCTGAATAAAGAACTTCAAACCTATCTGAAAACGATCACCCCTTTGTTTGCCCCCCGAAAAGTGCTGGGTGAATATATGCAGAGTGCTTCCCGCGATAAAGTAGTCGGGGCCGAAAAGAATTACTCTATTGTTCTGGAAAATTATAAAGCGGTACTGCGGGATACCTTCGGACATAACGCGAAGTTATCTTCTCCAGTGCCTGCTATCCAGAATGAGCTGGTGGCAGAACCCTGGGTTTACAGCGATGATTTGGATGGTTCTATTCTGAGTTTCAGTTCGCCGGTGCGCTGGGTGCTTAGTTATGACTGTAGTTATGATCTGTCCCGTCTGGTCTCGGAAAGGACGAAGGGTGAGCAGCCACACTTTGATTCAATCACCCCCTTTGTTCTTAATGCTTTGGTTATCTGGTTACTACTTGAGAGTAGTCCGGGTCTGGTGCGCTTGCTCGAGGGGCTGGGCTATAACGTTTCCTTCGAAACACAGCCAAAAATAGCCGGCGCGCTTCCTTTTGTTGTGTTGACGTCCCCGGTTCCTGCTTTTCGCCCGCCGGATGATCTGGTACGGATGGTGGCGCAGCTATCAGGAGGATCAAGTTTTGAAGAGATTATCGATGTCGATCAGATTGGTGCTATGACCAACCCTTTGCAGCTGACGCTACAGGCATTATTAAGCTCCGAATGAGTTTGCGCAGTTCTGTTTAATTGCGCGGATAAATGCTCAGTATGCCGTCTTTTAGATTGTTGTAAGCTTAGTGAAATAAAGGTAACTCATTATTTTATAAGGGTTAATTTTTTTTGGCTCAATCCATGCTCTAACCTGGCAGGCTAACAATACTATCTAAGGAGAGAGCAATGCCAACACCAGGTTATATGTCCATTGAGGGCGAAACTCAGGGTAATATCACTGAAGGCGCGAACAGCATGGAGTCCATGGGTAATCGCTATCAGGAAGGTCATGAAAATGAGATCACTGTACAGGGCTTTTCCCACCAGATTATGATCCCTCGTGACCCTCAGAGTGGCCAGCCAAGTGGTCAGCGTGTCCACGATGCGTTGGTTGTATCAAAAATTTATGATAAATCTTCACCAAAGCTGTTTGAAGCACTGACCAGCGGTGAGCGTCTTCCTAGAATTGAGCTGAAGTGGTTCCGTACCTCTATGACGGGTCAGCAGGAGCATTACTTCACTCATGTGCTGGAAGATGCCATGATTGTTGATATTAAGGCACATATGCCGAACTGCCAGGATCCGGCAATGGAGCATTTCACTCACATGGAAGATGTTTCCTTTACCTACCGTAAAATCAGCTGGACTCATGAAGTTGCCGGAACCTCGGGTTCTGATGACTGGCGTGTGCCAAAAGCCTGATCGTTTCTGCGTTCTGGATATGAATAACCGGCCTTCGGGTCGGTTTTTGTTTATCTATTGATCTGCAACCATTGCATTAAACAGGGCTTCTGGGGTTTAATTCAGCCTCTTTGAAAGGGAGTTCGTTATGTTCCAGGGATTATTGGAGCGATTTTGGCGGCAATTGCTTGTGCTGCTTATCGCCACCTCATTTTTAAGTGGCTGCTCAACTGTTTCAGATATGCTATCTGATGATGAGCCACCACCGCCTCCGCCAGAACTTATTGTCTCTGTAATTGCTGATTCCGGAGTGAATCAGGATCTTGATGGCCGACCTTCTCCGACAGTGCTGCGTATTTATCAGTTAGAAGATGATGCTCTGTTTAAAGAGAGTGATTTCTTTGCCTTATATGATGCCGACAATTCCCTGTTAGCCAGTGATCTGTTACTACGTGACGAGATGGTGGTTAATCCGGGTGGCTCTGCCCTCAAAAAAACGCTGCTCGATGACGATGCTGAGTTTGTGGGTGTACTCGCTGCATTTCAGAATACCGATAATGGTGTGATGAAAAAGGTCGTGGCAGTCAACGCTGAGAAAGATCAGTCAGTCATGGTCAGGCTCAAAGATAACCAGCTGACACTGGTTCTGCTCGACTAACGATGTTGCTGAGTGTTTTTTAATATCTGATTTGGATTTTGATGTGGAGTCATGGAGTGACCAATAAAGTTATCTGGCATGAAGGGATGTTTCTTCGGCCACAGCACTTTCAGCAGTACGATCAGTATTTACTGAAAGAGATCAATAATCGTACCCGTACGATCGCTCAGTTTAACTGGGGCTTTTCCCGCCTGAAGATAAACGCAGCTAATTTAAAGATTGGTGAGCTATCTCTGGATGATTGTGCCGGGAGTTTTGCCGATGGCACCTGTTTTGATATGCATACGGGAGATGCGCCACCACTACCTATCCTGGTTGACGATTCTATCTCTGATGCAGTGGTGTATCTGGCCATTCCACTTCAGCAACAGGGTGTTGTTGAGGTCGGTAGCAATGATAATCGAAATAGCCTGGTTCGTTATTTGCCAAAGAGCGTTGAAGTTGCCGATATCGTGTCGTCCGAAAGTGAGCGTACCAACATCCAGGTGGGTGAGCTGCGTTTGCGGCTGTTTGTTGAAGATGCCCGGCAAAACTCGGATAACCGGGTGCCGGATGGTTATACCCGGCTGGCGGTTGCACATATTGAAGAGGTTAAGGGAGGGCAGATCCGTTTACGCCAGCAGTTTATCCCTCCGCTACAGAGTATCGGGGCGTCCGATCTACTGCTTAACTTTCTCACCGAATTACAGTCAATGCTGACGACTAGAGCCAGGGAGCTTGGTGGCCGTGTAAGCAGCTCTGGTGGCAAGGGAGGCGTTGCAGAAGTGACAGATTTTATGTTGCTGCAACTGCTAAACCGATTCGATCCTCTGTTGACCTTGTATCGACAGGTGATTGAGATGGCGCCGCTTGAACTTTATGAGCGGCTGCTGCAGTTAACGGGAGAGCTGGCAACCTTTATGAAACCGGATAAACGTCCGATCGAATTTAACGAATATCAACAGGACAATCTGATTGAGACGTTCAGACCGGTGATGGAGGAGCTGAAAAGCTGCTTTGGCACTGTGCTGGAGCAGATTGCTGAGAGCATACCGTTATCCCCATCCCAGTACGGTATTCGTGCGGCAAGAATTCGTGATCGGGTATTATTAAAAAGTGCTGATTTTATCTTTGCAGTCAGTGCTCAGGTAGGGCAGGAAAAGCTTCGAACTCAGTTTCCCCAGCAGATAAAAATCGGTCCTGTTGAACGCATCAGAGAGCTTATTACCAGTGCTCTGCCAGGGATTCCTATCTCGCCGTTACCGGTTGCTCCACGCGAAATACCTTATCACGCCGGCTTTACGTATTTTCAACTCGATACCAGCCATGAGATCTGGAAAGAGCTGGATAAATCCGGCGGTATTGCTTTCCATATTGGAGGCGAGTTCCCAGGGCTTGAATGCCAGTTCTGGGCCATTAAACGCAGATAAACAGTTGTTATCATGGATGATCAGACAGTAATACGCCCAATGCCGGGGGGGCGCAAACCCCGTAACAATGGAAGCCGGGAACAGCAGCCTCAGTCTGCCCCTCGGCAGGCCCCGCCTCGAACTGAATATGTAGCTCCAGACCGGGGTGTTCAATATTCAGATCATCAAGGCGCTGCAGCTCAATCTGCACCGCTGCCGCCATTAAGAAAGCGTTCTGCCGGTTTGGACTATGAGCCGGGTTATGACAGCCATTCAGGGGAGATAGGGCTACGGGGTGAAAACCCACTATTGCAGCTGGTAACTCCGCTATTGTCATTCTTAGGGAAAATACAGAATACGGTTGAATGTCCTGATTTGGATGAGTTTCATCGCTACGCACTGGATCAGATTCAGCTATATGAGTCTCAGGCCTGGGGGTTACCCGGGGGGCGCGAGCATAATGATTATATCAGCTATCCATTGTGTGCTTTGGTTGACGAAATTGTTCTGAATACTCCCTGGGGCAGCACCAGTCAATGGAGCAGTGAAAGTCTCTTGATTAGCCGTCACCAGGAAGCGTGGGGAGGTGAGCGTTTCTTCTCTTATCTGGATGAGTTGATGAAGCGTCCTTCCAGCAATCTCGAATTGCTGGAATTTTACTTTGCCTGTTTATCACTAGGATTCGAAGGTAAATACCGGCGCATGGCCAATGGTCGGCGTGAGTTAGATCGCCTGCGCAGTGAGCTTTACATTCTGATTAGCCGGCACCGTGATTATGAACCAGAAGGTTTATCACCTAACTGGGAAGGGGTGTCAGATCGCCGTAGCGGTGTTGCTCGCTATGTCCCGTATTGGGTTATCTGGGCGTTCTTCCTGTTTATGTTAATGGGCGTGTTTCTTGGCTTTGTCTGGACGATCACCCAGCAGTCAGATCAGGTGATGGAGCAGTTTATAGGTATAGGTAACACTGCCGAGGTTGAGGTTACTCCGATCAATATTGATCGTTTGTCTGCACCTATGTTGACTGTTGCCGAACCGGACTTATCTCCCGAGCAGCTGGATTACTTTGTGCTGCTGGAGCCGGTGTTGGTTGATGAGCTGGAATCTGGAACGGTTGAACTGTTTGATGAGGGAAATCAGGTTCGGTTACGGTTGCGGCATACGGGACTTTTTCCTTCTGGTCAGGCTCATCTATCGACAGCATTTATCCCTCTGATTGAGCGAATTGGAGTGCAGCTAAAAGGGGTGGGTAAGCCTATTGTTGTCGAGGGGCATTCTGATAATGTGCCGATTTTTTCAGCACGATACCCTTCTAACTGGGCGTTATCTCAGGCCCGTGCTCAATCCGTTGGTGAAGTATTGCTAAGCCAGCTTGAAGGGGGCGTTATTCTGCGGGTAGAGGGTAAAGCGTCGAGCGAGCCACTGGTAGAAAATAACTCAAACCGGAACAAGGCATTGAACCGGCGCGTAGAGATTCTGCTGCGAAAATAGTTATTCAGTATTGAAACCATTGTTTTAGTTCAGGGATTGACAGGAAAACACGTGAAAAATTTAATCAGAATAATCACAAACCGGTGGTTTATTCAGGGAATAGGAATTCTCTGTCTGGCACTTTTAATATGGTTTATCGGGCCACTGGTTGCTATTGCTGAAAACTATTTTCTCGCCGGTGAGTTTGCGCGACTACTGGCTATTGTCATAACGGTATTGTGTTGGGTGGCGGTCTCAATAGCACTGTATTGGCGCCGTAAACGGAAAAATGAACAGCTATTGGATGACCTGGGCGGTGAGCTACAGACGGAGGCTTCATTAGCGGAAACTGCCCGGGAGGATGAGCAGGCAATTATCCGTGAACGGTTTGATGAAGCTCTAAGCGTATTGCGCTCAACGAAAGGGCGCTCCGGTAAAAAAGCTAATCTGTATGAGTTGCCCTGGTACATTATTATCGGTCCACCGGGATCGGGTAAAACTACCGCGTTGGTAAACTCGGGTCTGCATTTTCCTCTGGCTGATAAACTCGGCAGTGAGGCTATTCAGGGAATCGGAGGCACTCGTCACTGTGACTGGTGGTTTACCGATGATGCGGTTCTGATCGATACTGCCGGTCGTTTTACCACGCAGGACAGCCATGAATCTGTGGATAAAGCCGCCTGGCAACAGTTTATGGATTTGTTGAAAACCAATCGTCCCCAACAACCGGTCAATGGGGTTTTGGTGACGATGAGTATTGCTGACATCATGCAGCAATCAGAAGATGAACGCGCACTCTATGCGCAGACAATTCGTCGTCGTATTGATGAGCTGAATGAATATTTAGGTATCTCTGCGCCTGTTTATTTTACGTTTACTAAGTGCGATCTGATCTCTGGGTTTAGTGAGTTTTTTGGTAGTTATGATCGGGATGCCCGGGCTCAGGTTTGGGGAGAAACGTTTCCGTTGTCGGATAAGGGACAGTCTGCGTTTAATATTGATGGTTATGCGACCCGGTTTGATAGCCTGACAGTACGTATTGAACAGCAGCTGATAGAGCGGATGTATCAGGAACAAGACCCGGACAAGCGCAGTCTTATCATGGGGTTTCCAAGTCAGTTTGCAGGCTTGAGGGATATTGTTTCAATTTTTCTCGGTGATATCTTCAGTTCTAACCGTTACAACGAAGGCGCGTTGTTGCGCGGTGTTTATTTTACCAGTGGTACGCAGGCCGGTACGCCAATTGACCGTTTGTTGGGGGCCTTGACGCAAAGTTTTGGTTTTAGCCAAACAACTCTGGTGGGGGCTAGTGGGCGCGGCAAAAGTTTTTTTCTCAAAGATCTGCTGCAACAGGTGATCTTTCGGGAAGCGGGTATTGCCGGTGTCGATCAGGGCTTAATACGCCGTCGCCGTTGGTTGCAGCGGTTTGCTATGGGGGGTGCACTGGGATTATTCCTGACCGGTGCCAGCCTGCTTAGCTGGTCCTATGTTAACAATGAGGGAAAGATTGACGCTCTGGTTGCGCTTAATACCCAGTTTGAATCACAGTCGGTACAGGTTCCACTGTCTGAAGCTGATTTTCTGGCGGTACTGCCTGAACTGAATACCCTGAGAGCTGCGACAAAACTTTATGATGAGGTGGGCTTAGATCACCGTTTTGGTCTTAATCAGGGCACGACGTTGACGGAAGGGGCTCGTTCGGCCTATCTGAAACAGTTGCAAAGTGCTTTTCTTCCCGTGCTGGTCGCACGGATGGAAGAGTTGATCATTGCCAGTGATCCGCATCAGACTGATAGTCTATATGAACTGCTTAAAACCTATCTTATGTATGGCGGGGTGAAACCGTACGATGCAGAGCTTTTAACCACCTGGGCGACACTGGATTGGCAGGAAACCTATGCGTTAGATGAACAGACCGTTGTTGATCTGCAGGGACACATGGACGTGTTAATGGAACATGGCTTTCTACCAGTAACCCTGAACCAGGATATCGTTTCTCAAGCGCGCCGCTACCTGTCAAAAGACTCATTAGAGAAACAGGTGTATCAGGCGGTGAAGCGGGAGCTGAGTCAGGAGCATAAGTATGATCTGGCACTGGATGAGGTGTTTGGGCCTTATGCGTTTGATCTTTTCAAAAGTAAAAATGGCACTGACCTGACCCGCTTCGTCATGCCAGGTGTTTTTACTAAACAGGGGTTCTATACCTTGTTCCTGCCAAACAGTACGAGTCTGTCTAAAGAATACATTGATAATAACTGGGTGATGGGGGAACGCTATCAGTCCCGCCACTATATGGACAGTGACGCCCTGCAGCGCAAAGTGTTGGGTCTTTATTACGATGATTTTATTCAGCACTGGGATGACATGATCAACGATATGGCGATGCAGCGTCCAATGAATGCTGAAGAGAGTATTCGTCAGATTTCAGTCGCTGCCGGGTTGGATAGTCCGCTGCGACACTTGGTGGAAACCCTGAATAAAGAAACAACACTGAGTAAACCATTTTCGGCTAAGCAGGAGGAAAGTTCTGATCAGCTTGCCCGGGATGTTTCCAGTGTGAGTCAGGGGCTTGCGGTCAAGCAGCAGAAGGTTAGTCGGTTGATGCGCAACGCAAAGAAAGCCGGCTTGCTGGATAATCTGGGAGGGGATCTCGGACAGCAGGTTGAACGTTACTATAGCCCTTACTATAAGTTGTTGGAAAAGCGCGGTAGCTCATCATTGTTGGACCGGCTTAGCCGGGACCTGGCTGAGTTGAGCAACTATATGGATGATGCGGCTAACTCTTCCTTTTCCAGTACCGGGGCAATCGATGCGGTTCAGGGACGTATCGCCCGAAATCAGACCGATCCACTGGCCAAGGTAAACAGCTATCAGGCTGATATGCCACAAATGATGCAAGGGTGGTTGGGAGCATTGGGTGCGCAAAACTGGTCGGTGGTACTGGATAATACTAAAACAGAGCTGAATCAGTTGTGGCAATCCCAGGTTGTTTACGAGTGTAAGAATTTCCTGGAGGGCCGTTATCCGGTTAAATCGACTGCCCGTTCTGAAGTGACGCTGGAGGATTTTAGTCGCTTCTTCGGACCGGATGGTACCTTGGATAGTTTTGTGAATACCTACCTGAAAGACTTTATCGATACCAAAGGTAGGGTCTGGGTTGAACGGGAGGTGGATGGTCAGAAACTGGGGCTGGGAAAAGCGACGCTTTCACAGCTGCAGAAAGCTAATGACATCAAAGAGACATTCTTCCGTAACAGTGAACTGTCGGTGCCATTTGTGATGCGTCCGGTACGGTTGGATACTGATGCATCTAAGTTCTTCCTCAGCATCGGTTCTCAGGAGGTTATCTATCGACACGGCCCACGCCGCTCAAGTGCGGTTACATGGCCCTCTCTGGATAGTGATACCGTTCGGTTGCGTTTTGAAAACCTCAATGGTGATATTAAATCCAGCACCGAAGAGGGCCCCTGGGCCTGGTTTCGATTGCTGAATCAATCCCGACTGAAGAGCACCGGGAATCGTGCAGTGTATGAAGTTAACTTTAGTGAGGGTGGGCTTAGTGCGACCTACGAGTTACGGGCTCGCAGTGTGATTAATCCATTTGCCGGTGATCTGCTGACAGGCTTCCGTTGTCAGGATTCGTTGTGATATGAGCGTTGTGCAGAGTGGGTTTTATGGCAAGGTACCTTGTAAAGGGGATTTTGTTAGTCGGGGGCTAAGCCGGGGGTGCATCAGTAATCTGGATCGCTGGCTGCAGCAGGGGATGAGCAGTAGTAAGAACTACCTGGCTGAACGTTGGTCCGAGCTGTATATGGTGGCTCCGGTATGGCAGTTTTATCTCTCGCCAGGGATTGTCGATAGCAACGGTTGGCTGGGGGTTTTTATTCCCAGTATTGATAGCGTGGGTCGAAAATTTCCCTGCCTGTTAGCTGTGCCTGTGTTATCGCCGTTTATCTGCTTGAAGCAACTGGAAGATCAGGAAGAGTTGCTGATGCAGATTGAAGATTTGCTATTTGAATCGTTGAGTGATGGTTTTGATTTCTCCCTGTTCTGTCGTCAGGTCAGTAATCTTCAGTTACTGCCAGCTTATCCTTCTGTTGATCTCTATAAGGCTGCAAAGCCGGTGTCTAAAATGATCAATCTTGAGCAGCAGCGGGCTGACTATCGTCATCTGGATCTATTGTCTGAGTTTAGCCGGCCGTCTGTGTGGTGGAGTGAGGGCTCAGATACGATCGACTCCCAGCTTTGGTTTGATGATGGTTTGCCGGATGCAGCGCAATTCCGTTTTTATCTCGAAGGAATCTAAATGAATCTGAACCATGGAGTGGTTTATCTCGGAAGACACGCAACTACCTTCAAATAGAGTAACCAGTTATGCCATGACCGCTGTCGGTCATGTAAGAAAGCATAATGAGGACGCTTACTTAAGTCAGCCAGCCCAGTGCCATTGGGCTGTTGCCGATGGTATGGGAGGGCATTCTGCCGGAGACGTAGCCAGCCAGTCGATTGTAGAAACGCTAGAATATTTTGAACTCAGACCAGAGTTTCCAGACGCTGTTGATCTGCTTGAGGATCTATTGCTGGAGACCAACAGGAAGCTGCGAGATCTGGCTGGTGAATCGCATAAGATCATCGGCTCAACTGTGGTCGGAGTTGTACTTCTCCCAGCTCATTATTTGATTTACTGGTGTGGAGACAGTCGGGTTTATCTATACCGAAATGGTGTGCTGGTTCAGGAAACGGTGGATCATACTTATACCCAGGAGCTTGTGGCTCAAGGGGTGCTCACGCCTGAACAGGCATTAGTACATCCAGAACGGAACGTTATTACCCGTGCAGTGGGTGCGTCAGATGAACTTTTCGTGGATATGGATATTCGTAACCTACAAGCAGGCGATCGCTTTCTGATCTGTAGTGATGGTTTAGATAAAGAGCTCTCTGATACCGATATTGCTGCTTTTATGGGGCAGCGTGATCTGCCACTGGATCAGCTGACACAACAGATGATGGATTGTTGTCTGGAACGGGGCGGTCGGGACAATATCACCCTTATTATTATCGACAACTTAACAGCTGCCTGAATAAAGGAACGACCGCGCTTTTATGAAGGACTTTAAACAGCAGCTTAAACTGTATCTACAGGGACAGATCCAACGGGAGCAGTTATTGCAAACGATGGCTGTTCTGGTATCAGAGCAGCCGGAACTGGCCGAGAAAATTATTCAGGGTCTGCAGCAGATGGCAGACCGGCAGCTGATCAGCTCTGATGATCATAGTGAGTTGGTTGAGGTCATCAACCGGCACCGCACAGGGGGAATGTCAGCTGCGCTGGACGACGCGACGGTTGTTCGTTCCGAACCCGATGATAAAACTGCTGTGCGGTTGCCTTCGGGCCAGGGTGTTTCGCCGCAAGGTGAAGATAAAACCCGGCTAACAGAAGCGACAGATGCGCCATTGAATTCCGCCATCGAAACCGGGTCGCTATCATCGGTATCGCATAATCAGGAGGACAGCAGCCGGATTAATTCGGCTAACGCGGCCTCGCCTACCCCGACGGTAACCAGTACAGGCACCAGTACCTCGCGTTGGAATAAGCCCTTTGCTGATCATGCCACAGATGAGACAGCTATGGGTGTTGGCTCCGTCATTAAAGAGCGTTTCCGGTTAGTAGAGTTCATCGGTTGCGGCGGTATGGGTGATGTTTATAAAGCCGAAGATCAGCGTCGTCTCGATGCCCATGATCACGACTCTCTGGTTGCCATTAAAGTCCTGAATAAAACGTTTCGGGAACACCCAGAGTCCCTTCGCTCACTGCAGCGTGAAGCGCGGAAGACCCAAAACCTCGCCCACCCGAACATTGTTAATGTATTCGACTTTGACCGGGACCGGGATAATGTCTTTATGACGATGGAGCTGATGCAGGGGGCTCCGTTGAGTACGGTTATTAAAGCAAATCCTGCCGGGCTTTCGCCTGACAGAGTACTGGACTATGTCGCTGGTATGGCAGGTGCGTTGGGATATGCTCATCAACAGGGTATTGTTCATTCAGACTTTAAACCCAGTAATGTTTTTCTGAATAATGGCCAGATTAAAGTGTTTGATTTTGGCATTGCACGTGCGGCTAAATCTGCAGCGGCACCGGAAGACAGCTTCGATGCCGGAGATCTGGGGGCTCTGACACCCAGTTATGCCTCACCTGCAATGTTAGATGGGGCTGCAACGGTTGATGCCAGAGATGATCTGTATGCCCTGGGTTGTATCATCTATGAATTGGTTTGTGGCAAACATCCATTTATCCGCAATGGAAAAAAAGTTCCCGCCGATGAGGCCCGGTTAGCAGGCATGAAAATGGTGGAGCTTAAACAGCTCAACCGAAATCAGAATAAAGCTCTCCGGCAGTTACTGAGTTTTGACGAGCAGCAACGGACCGCCAGTGTTGAGACCTTTCTTCAGCAGTTTTTGCCGCAGCATCAGCGTCACAGCTTGTTAAGCCGGTGGTATGTCTGGGTGATGATGCTGTTGTTCGTCTGTGGTATTGCGTATTTCCCGTTGCTAAATTTATTGCATCAACAGCAGATTGACGATTTTGTTGATGATCTGAAAAATCGGGATAATGAGGCGGTGAAGGCGTGGCTGGATAAGATCCAATCGATGGATACGGAGCAGCAAAACACGTTTTACAATGATACTCAGGTTAAACGTGAGTTAACCCGGTATTTTCTTAATCAGGTGGCTGAAAATGCTGATGCCGATGCTTATAGCCAAGCGCAGCAATTGGCCGATAGAGCGCTACAGATCTATGAAGATTCCCGCCGTTTATCCGATAAACAGGAACAACTGATAAAGCAAAAAGCTGAGCGGTTGAATGTTCTGAATAATGAGCTGAACAGAGCACTGGAACTGCCAACAACGGCGTTCGTTAGCGCCTTGATAGAGCTGAAAGCTTTGCTGGCCAGTATTCGGCGTGTTGATGCCGGCAGTGCAATGCTGGGTGATGCCCGTATTCCGGTTAAATTGTCTGAAACGATTGTTGAGCTGATCGACCTGCATCAGTTTAGTTCAGCGCAACGGGTAGGGCAGGTGGCCATGGAACTGTTTCCCGATAATCAGGAATTAAATAGCACGACTCGGAAGCTCGAGTTGGAAAGACTACGCTTCAACCGGGCAACCCGGATTAGTGAATTACAACGGCAGCTGAACAGCGAGTCACTGAATAATCTGGATAATTTTATTGAAGTGCTACCGGTTATAAAGGAACTACAACAGCTTGAACCGGGTAATGACAGGTTAAATCAGTTGCAACAGCAGCTCTCCAGGTTACTGGTTGACGAGCAACAACGCTTTATCGATGCTCACGCCTGGCAAGAGGCCGAAGACCTTCTGGTACCTTTTGTCGGGGTTCTCATTCCTGCGGATCTTGTTGGCATGGAGCTGACGCTGAAGCAATCATTAGATCAGTATCAGCGTTTTATTGATGAGCAGGTCGCAGGCATTGATACAGATATTCTGGGGCAACGGCTTGAGAGTGCTGAGCAGAGAATTTCAAGCCTTAAGCCCACTATTGCTGATCAGCGAACCATTATCGCAGTGTCTGATCGGCTGGCATCGGCCTGGATTAAACAATCCCGAAGCGAGCGAGATCAACATAACTGGGAGGCGTCTTCTGAAGCGCTGGCGCGGATCGTTACCCTTGATGTCAGTCCGGAGCTGCTACAAACCATTGCCTATGAGCAGCAACAGCTGGAACAGTTAAAGCAGATGACAGAACAGGAGCTGGCAGCCTCTGTTTTAGCCGGGGAGAATTCGGCAAAGCAGGCAGAGCTGCAGACGCTTCAGTCTGAACTTACAGGCTTGCTGCAGTCCGCCGAATTATCTGATAGTACAACCCGTAAAGCACAAAGCTTGCTTGATCGAATTGATGCTCTCAAAGGAGATCAGGTTATTGTCACGCAAGGTCGCAAGCGTATGGTTCAGCGCTACACGGAACAGGCCGTCGCTGCTGCTGATGCGGATGTTAACGCGGCTATCCGTATTCTGCAGGATGGTAAACGACTGCTTCCCGAAAGTTCAGAAATTACTGATCTGTTAGCTCAGTTTCAGGCACGTCAGGAGAGTGCGTCTGAGCAGGAGAAAGTGGCACAGCTAGCATCCCTGAAACAGCAGCTTGATCAGTTATTGGATAACCCTGAAGTTACCCCTGAGTGGGAGAAACGTGTAGGAGCGCTTTTTTCCCGACTAACTATTGAACAGAATGATCCTGCGTATATTCAGGGTATCAATACCCGGCTGGCTATTGCATATCACGATCAGGCTAAGCGACTGACTGAACTGAATGACTTTAATGCGGCCAGAGACTTGCTGCGGCGAGCTGCAGAATATGATTCAAGCATCGAGACACTGAATGCAACGGATGAAGCAATCTCTGAGGCAGAAAATGCGTTCCAACAGGCACAGGCTGAACGCAAGAACGAGGCCTTTATTAGTGGGTTGAAGCAAACGTTTGATACTCAAATTCAGGCGAATGATCTAAGCGCTGCCCGGCAAACTTTTACCCGCCTGAAAAGCGAACTGGGAGAGGCTGATCCTTTTGTTACTCAGCAGGCACCACAGACCTTCCAAACGGTTTACCTGCGCCTGGCAGATCAGCTGGCCGCCCGGAAGCGGTTTTCACAGGCCGAGAAACTCATGCTCAGCGCTCGTGGCCTGCTTGCAGATCAAGAGATCGTCGATCAACGCATTGCTGAGTACCAGAACGGCGCGCGTTTATATCATGTTACACAGGCGATTAAGAATCCTGAGATCGAGAGAGTCGTAAAAGCGGCGGGTCTATTGCCAGAGCTGAAACCTCAATTGAGTGCAGAAAAATACCAACAGCTAAGTCGAGATTTGCAAGCGGCTGTTATAGACCGGGTGAATAGTTTAACCGCCAGGTCTCCTGTTCAGGCGAAACAACTACTCCAGAAAGCGCAGCAATTATTCCCTGATAATCGTTCGTTACAGCAATTGAATCTAAGCTCTTCAACAACAAGTAGGTCAACGCAAACTGGTCCGAAGCCCGTTAGCTCTGCCTTATCGAATCAGAGCGCCGGGAACGCAAATAGGCGTTCAGATCAGGAGGCTGCTCAAGCCCCCGTATCTACGCCAGACTCCGCAACCCGGGTAGCATCAGATCGTATTTGTACGAGAGGCCTGGCCGGAAAAGGGATACGCTCTGCGGCAGTCTGTTGGGATATGCTGACGGAGCAAAGCAAAGCTCCTTTTATGATTGTTGTCCCTGGAAAGAGCCGTTCATATGCGATCAGTAAATTCGAAATATCCCGCAGCGATTATAACTTGTACTGTAAATTGTCAGGTGATTGCAATGCCATTGGTGGGACACAAAAGCTTCCTGTAACGGGCTTGAGTCAGGCCCGGATAAATAAATATATAGCCTGGCTGAGTAATACCACCGGATACCAATATCGCATACCTGATAAAGATCAATGGGTCCACGCAGCGAAGGCAACAGGCGGTAATCAGCCACAAAATTATAACTGTCGTTTATCCCGTGGTGCTCAGATCTTAAAAGGGCGTGATCTGGTGAGTGTGCAGCAGGGCAGGCCTAATGCCTGGGGACTGGTGAATTACCTTGGGAATGCTCAGGAGTTGGTTAAAAGCGGATCGGGCTTTGAAGCTGTTGGTGGCAGTTATAGAGTGAAAATGTCGGACTGTTCTGTTTCGTTATCGGTTTCTGTAAGCGGGATTACGGATAAGGCGACCGGATTTCGCCTGATCAGAGAGCTTTAATGGAAAGCTCTAATGGAGAGGGTTATGAGTCGGAGTTTATATGAACTGTGTCGCCGTTATTTTGATGGGGAGCTGGGAATAAACGAGTATCGGTGTCAGCGGCGACAGTTTATCAATAGCATCATTAAGAGTGGCGATCAGACTCAGCCACTTAGTGATTTATTTGTTGCGGATGTGACGCAACCCAAGCGAGCTATTCCGACAGCGTCAGCGGTCAATAATACGACAGCATTGAATCCTCCGATTTGTAGTGACGTTCAAGGTGGTACGGTAGAGCAGGTAAGAAATGGACCAAGTGGTCTGGTTATTGGCTTCTTCCTGCTGGCATTAAGTGCTGGTATCTCTATTTGGGGCTTTGGAGGGGGGACAGAGCAAGAGTTTCAGGCAGGAAATCTGGGTGCTGATGCCGAGCAAGCGACGTCGCAACCCATAGTAGAGAGCATGTACCTGTTACTCGAACAAGAGCGGTGGTCGGTAGCCGATATAGATCGCTATTTAGTGTTGTTGAAAGAAAGCTCTGCTGAGGATAATGATATGTTGCATTCAGATAGTCGTTACCATCAGTTTCTGGACTCCATACATATCTATCAGGCACTGGCCGAAGCCGATCAGGATAAGCTGATGGTTGATAAACTCCGGCAGATGGAGCAGGCGTTACGCGATTGAAACGTTTTGGAACAGAGAAAAACGGGATGATGTGACTGTTCAGGAGCGGACAACTTGTGGATCAGAGTTTGGTTTTTATGAAGGTTGCAGAGTCCATTCGGCAGCTCTGTACCCATTTTGGTTTTATTTCTATTGCTAAAGCTGAAGATTGCTGTTTTTAACTATTTGTTTTATAAGGCTTTGTTTCTTTAGATTGTCTGTCTGTTGATGTAACTGTCTGATTTATAATAAAACCCAACTTGGGTAGTGGTTTACTTTTCATCTGTTTTTCTTACTCGTAAGCTTTAATTGTGTCATGGCTTGGGGCATAGATTGAAAGTATCAGGAGTGATATCAATATAATTTCAGGGAACGCCATAACAGAGGGGGTGCTCATCTTTATTGAGAGGTAAAGAAGATGAGAACTTTAAGCATACTCTTTGTAGCTGTATTACTGGCTGGGTGTGCGTCAAGCAGGTCCCAATATAGTGTCTGGCAAGAGGGTGCTGGTTTGGGAAATGCACAGTCAGGTGGATGCGCTGTCGCTGCTTCTGTGATGATGGAAAAGCGTAGGGCTTTCGATTTCAGCTTACTTCGGTCATACATTAAAATCAGCGACGAAGAGATTAAAATTGGCTTTTTTCGGCAGGCTCGCTGTATTCCCAAACGGGAGATGTGGTAGCCATTTTGAGAAATATAGGCCTTCTCTAAAAGCTTTAAAGCGTGCCTTTTTGTTTGAGGCTAGTAGTTCTTTAAACGTTAAACAGCTTGTTAGATATGGCTCATATTCCCCTGGATTAATTGCTCTATATCTATATCCGTTAGATGGGCTTCTCATTTATAAAGATGTGCACCTGCCTGCGCCTTCTATTTTTTATAGCCCTGTTGTCTCTTATCTTTATCTGTAGTTACGCTACTCATCGCAAATCAGTGACGGCTGCTGGTTAATTTGTTACATTATAACAAATTAACCAGCAGCAGACTTTGTTGATGTTCAGTCAGATTCCCACCAATATCATTACCGGATTTCTCGGTGTCGGTAAAACTACCGCAATTCAGCATCTTCTGGCGAATAAACCGGAAAATGAACGCTGGGC
>JAIBDA010000016.1 GCA_024679635.1 Amphritea sp.
TACGAAGGCGCAGAGACCTTTAGTGTAGACCTGAGCAATGCCACTTCAGGTGCACTCATCAGCAGCACCGATGGCAGCGCCACAGCGACCATAACTGATGACGGCACAGGTCCTGACGGCAATGATGTCGACACGACTTTTGATGATGATCGTCCGACGCTTACCGTTACAGGACCCAGCAATTCGGTATCGGAAGGCAGTTATGCACTTTTTGAAATAAACCTGTCTGCGCCTATCGGATTTGATGCAACTGTTGACCTTGCGTTTACAAATATCGGTAGCACCAGTGCCGCTGATTATGGTGTTGAGTCAATCTACTCTTTGCAAAACGGAAATAAAGTAACACTGGGCGTAATCGGCGGCAGTTACATTATTCCTGAAGGCCTTACCCGGTTCTACGTGAGTGTTCTTACTGTTTCAGACGCTGAGCCGGAAGGGCTGGAAAGTATGACGCTAACTGCAACACTGGCGTCTGAAGTCGGCGGAGCAAGTGCGGCGGATAATGCTGCTATTGTTGATGATGGCACGGGAACGGTCTTTGACCCTGACGGCAGTCCGACTGCAGAAACGCCAGATAATGATACGCCTCCTGATCCCATTCCAGACCCAAGCCCTGTGCCTGTTATTGTCACGGTTCCCACACCCGAAACGTCAACTGAACCCCCTGCTGCCTATATGCTGGATGAACAGATGGCACAAACAGCACCGCAAACAGCGGACGAATCTGACCTGGGTACGCCTGATGGTACCTTACTGGTACAACGTAACATCCCTCTTCAGGAGTTTACCGCCAACGGTTTTACATCTATCAGTTTTACTATTCCAGCTGATACCTTTGGCCATACAGCACCGGGCGCGGAAATAACCCTGAGTGTATTGATGGCAACCGGTGAAGACCTGCCGGGCTGGCTGGTCTTCGACAAAGAGAAAGGGGAGTTTCGGGGTATCCCACCACAGAGCTTTGATGGCGTACTGGTAATTCGCGTTATTGCCCGTGACCAGCACGGCAACCAAGTTGAGACAATGGTGAATATTCAGGTTAAAGCAGGGCTGGGTGATCAGGCTTTATTGCAGGGTAAGCCAGCCCTGATTAATCAACTGCATTCTCAATCACACGTTGCATGGAAAGCAGAACGCGACACACTGCTTAAGCAGGCAAGAAAACTAAGCTCATAGCGGTGGCGTGTAGTACTGAAGGAGCGGCTTTTTTGTAAGAAGAGCAGCTTCTTTGCGTGTCAACTTACATGAATTGATCAGTCATTGACTGAAACGGTGCACTTTGCATGACAGAAGCCAACAGCGTGAATGAAAGTGTACTGGCTACATTAATTTTTCTATCTAAGCGCGCCAGAGACGCACAGGATTCATCTGAACAGCAATTTCTGTTGGTGAATGAGTCGATGTCTCTGCTGTCCTATCGTCAGTCTGCCTACTGGGAGCCGGGCGCGGGCGTCAAAACAATCTCAGGCGTCACCACACTTGAAAAGCACGCGCCCTATCTGCAGTGGCTTGATCGCTGGTTTGTCGGTGGGAATACAAGCATTACAAATACACCGGTTAAAAATGTCACGGCTGTCACCACTAACTTGACCGCGCTGGGAGTAAGTGACGATTGGCGAGAATGGTTACCGCCGCAGCTACTCAGCATTGATCTGAAAAAGGAAAACCATTACCCGGGAGGGCGTGTTTTATTCGCGCGTGATCTGCCCTTTAGCCCTCAAGAGATAGAAATGCTGTGCGAGTGGTGTGATAGCTGGCGGGCGCACTACATACAAAAATACAAGAAAAACTGGCGTAACAGTATCGCATTTGGCCAACGCTCAAGTGGGCTTAAATTGACCGCCCGGCTACTGATTATAGTCATCCTGCTGGGCCTCTGTCTGCTGCCGGTCAGGCTGAGCGTACTCGCGCCTGCTGAGCTGATACCACTGAATCCGGCGATTGTCCGAGCTCCCATGGATGGTGTTATCGATACACTGCTGGTAGAGCCGAATGAGCGTGTAACGCAAGGCGCTCCTCTGCTTAAGTTTGACTCTGTTGCCATCAATAGCCGTCTCGCAGTCACCCGACGTTCATTGCTGACAGCAGAAATCGAATACAAACAAGTCGCCCAGCAGGCGTTGTTTGATTCAAAAAGTAAAGCGCAGTTGAGCTTTTTGCAAAGCCAGATCAAAGAGCGTCAGATCGAAGTAGCCTATCTTGAAGCGCTCAATAGCAGAGCAGTAGTCTCGAGTCCGCGTGTTGGCATTGCGATCTATGAAGAACCTAGTAAATGGGTGGGGCGTCCGGTCATCACAGGTGAGCGCATCATGCTGATTGCCGATGAAAACGAGGCGCAGATAGAAGCATGGCTATCTCCCGGCGATATGATTGCGCTACAGGAAAAGTCGCAGGTCAGGCTGTTTCTCACTGCCGACCCTACCCGCGCTGTCCGGGGAATACTCAGCTATCTCTCCTATCACCCCGAGCTGCGTCCGGATGGGCTCTATGCCTACCGCTTACGCGCACAACTATCCGCTAACAACGCACTGCCGCGCATTGGTCTCAAAGGAACCGTGCGGCTGGAAGGAGAAGAAGTTCCGTTACTCTATTGGGTATTGCGTCGTCCCTGGGCTGCCTTGCGCGGATGGGTCGGGTTCTGAACTTGCAGTTACCTGCACTGCGGGACGAGTTATCTGTATTCGAGGGACCTTCCAGTCTAACGGGAGCACCTAGTTGGTCCGTTTACGATCCGGTCAGGAACCTTTATTTTCGTATCGACTGGCCGACATTCGAAATTTTATGCCGCTGGGAAATAGGCGATCCGCAACAGATAACGGCTGCGGTGTGTGCCGAAACGACACTTGATATAGATGAAAGTGCTATAGAGGCAGTAATAACGCTTTTGCAGCAGCAAGATCTGATTAAACGCAATCAGCCCGAAGACGGCAAAAAACTGTATCAGGCATTCCAACGACGTCAGCAGTCGTGGCATAGCTGGTTGCTGCACCGCTATCTTTTCTTTCGTGTGCCTTTGTTACGCCCCGACTCTTGGCTGGGCAACACACTGCCACTACTGCGTTGGCTGGGGAGTAGGGCGTTTGCCCTGACCACCTTTGTAGCATTATTCGTGGGTATCTTTTTAGTCAGCCGACAGTGGGATGGTTTTTCCACCTACCTGATCGATCTGTTCAGTCTTGAAGGTCTTTTGGCATACGCTGTAACGCTGATCGTAGTCAAATTTCTACATGAATTGGGACATGCTTATTGCGCCAAACATTATGGGTGCCGGGTACCCACTCTGGGCATCGCCTTTCTGGTGATGTTCCCGATGGCCTACACCGACGTGAATGATGTCTGGCGCCTCAAAGCCCGCAAAGCACGCTTAAGCGTTGGTGCGGCCGGCATACTCACCGAGCTGAGTATCGCTGCTTGGGCGACACTGGCGTGGTCGCTGGTACCGGATGGACCGTTGCGAACTGGTTTATTTCTACTGGCAACTACTACCTGGGTGTCGACCCTTGCCATTAACGCCTCTCCGTTTCTTCGCTTCGATGGTTATTTTCTGTTAATGGACGCGCTGGATCTGCCTAACTTGCATAGCCGAGCCTTCACTCTGACCCGTTGGCGATTAAGAGAACTGTTGTTTGCTCTAGATGATCCGCAGCCAGAGCTATACCGTAGTCGAATGAGCCGATTCCTCAAGCTCTTTGCACTGGGTACCTGGATCTATCGCTTGATTGTGTTCGGTGGTATCGCTGTACTGGTTTATCTGATGTTTCCAAAACCATTGGGGCCTTTTCTAGCCGCGGTGGAAATCTATTGGTTTATTCTCAAGCCCATAGTGTCAGAACTGTCTATCTGGCAACAACGATGGAGGGATATAGTGAAAACCCGGCGTACTATCATGACATCGACCCTGCTGACTTTTATGCTAGGAATGGTTTTTATTCCCTGGGATCCGCGTATTAAATTACAAGCAGTGCTACAGGCGGGCCAGACATTGCCTATCGTTGTCACTGATGCGGCAAAAATAGTCTCTATTGAGGCAATCGATGGTACAGAGGTGCAGTCTGGCGCCGCACTCCTAATACTGGAATCCGCCGAACTGAATAGTCAGTTACTCAGTGCCAAAGCAAAAGTGGAAAGCTTAAAAGTCGGAATGGCGGTCGCTGAACTAAGTGATCAGGGCCGCTCTGAGCTTGCCGTGCTGCGCGCGAAACTTAACAAGGCGCACGCCCAGGTCAGTGGTTTGCAGCAGCAGATCGGCAAACTCGATGTGCGTGCAAATACAACCGGCATCCTTAGATGGAGCATATTGGACATGCATGCAGGCGACTGGCTGCAGAGCAAAGCGCCACTCGGGTTTATTCAGCAAACTAGCGACCCGCTGGTGATAGGCTTTATAGGTCAGCAAAGCCTGGGTCGTGTTGCCTTAGGTGATGCGGCTGTTTTTATAGATGAGGTGGGCCGCATTAATCCGATCACCCTGCGGGTTATTAGTATAGACAGAGACTCCACGCGTATTCTGAATCAGCCATTACTGGCCAGCACGCATGGAGGAGAAATTCTGGTACGACACACCGATGAACAACTGATTCCTGATAACGCCATCTATCGCGTAGTACTCACGCCGCAAACACCGCTTGAAACCTTACTGATACCGCAATTGAGAGGGCGATTAATCATTAAGGGGAAGCCCGAAGCCTGGAGTAGAAGCTACTACCGTAGTTTAGTGGCTATCCTGATAAGAGAATCATCTTTCTGATGGTGCAGATGTGGAGAGACAATCCCAGCACCCTGATTGCAGGCCCGGCAAGGTAAACCTAATACCACCTAAGGAGCCTGTGATTAAGTTCCCAGCATGAGATATTCTTAATCCTTATGATTTGAGGAATACTTGATGAATTACCAGCTCACCTTCGCCGATAGTGAATACTGTTCTAAGCGCCGCCAAACCCGAAAGGAGATCTTTCTGGAGGGTATGAAATCGCTGATTCCTTGATAGAGGCTGGAGTCAGTGATCGAGCCTCATTGCCCTACGGCTGGCAACGGCCGCTGCCCTTATCTGCTGGTGACGATGCTGCGAATCCATTTCATGCAGCAGTGGTACACTGCATGAACGATCCAGCAATGGAGGACGTTCTTTACGAAATAGCATCCATGTGCCAACACAACGATTAAGGCTATTTTCAGCTGCGACCGTTCACATCGTTCGACACATCAAATACGTAGCGCTGCTCGGGTCTTATTGTGGCTGCTGAGAGGCTTGAGCCGTATGAGAGGTGACTCTCAAGTACGGTTCTTAAAGAAGGGTGGTGTGGTTACACACTGTCCTTACCCAACTGAAAATCCATATTGGTGTCGATGCTCGAATGGGCCTGACACGCACGTTTACAACGACTGCGGCTAATAAATGCGATCTAAATTAGGCAAGTATTTGTTGAACGGTGACGAAAATTTTGTCTTCGCGGATTCGGGATTCCGCTGCGCAGAAAGCGAGAAGAGTAAAAAGGTGCCACCGTTGATTGGCACATTGAAGAGCAGCCTGGAAAGGTGAGGACGCTGAAGAAGCAGCCGAGGATCAATAAAGTGGCTATTAACATTGAATACTTGAAGGCTAGTATCCGTGCCAAGGTCGAGCATCCGTTCCGTATTATCAAGTGCCAGTTTGGTTTTACCAAGGCACGCTAACTAGGTTTGGGAAGAGCAACTGCATGTTGGCAATGTTGTTTGCTCTGGCGAATATCGCTCGTGTGGATCAGATGCTTCGGGCGTAGGATAGATCCGTAGGCATGCCTAAAACGGTGGGCAGATGATCAAAAAAACGAGTAGATAGTGGCAATTATGCGACCGAATGACTTTGATTATTGGCATCGCTCAATCAGCAGGGTTTAATCACAGGACCCTTAGGTAGTGCCATTGTTACAAACAGTGAATGTGTAGCATTGTCCTTATGGGATACGGACGGCGACAATTACTTGCCTTGGGTTAAAATCGTTCAATGATTGATTTATCGTCAATTTCGGTAAAGAAGTAAAGGGATATTGTGCTAGATCTGAAAGACTTGATCAGAGAAGCCATCGGGGAGTGTTAGCCAGTTACTCTTGAACGACATTCATAATCAGCTAAGCGGTTTTTTGTTGACTTGGATCAAATTTATTTAAGGATAGTGTTTTAAAATCCTGTAGACTGTAGTGGGGTTTTTTTTTTAAAAATCGAAATTTATTATTTAAATCAAGAAGGTTAGGTTAATGACCATCTCCTGCCTTTTGAATGATCGACAGTAACTGCTTGTATTAATATATAGGGCTAAGCACATGAACAAAGTTTACCGAGTGATTTGGAATGCGTCCAAAGGTGTATGGCAGGCTGTCGGTGAGATAGGTTCAAGTAAGGGTAAATCCAAATGCCGAGGCATAGGATCTATCTCTTTAGCGACGATTCCCGCGATTGCAGGCAGTTTATTGCTGATTAGTCCTGTGGTGTTGGCAGGTGCTTTACCGTCGGGCGGTCAAGTGGCGTCCGGTTCGGCTGAAATTAGTGTTTCGGGTAATAAGTTACAGGTACTTCAGTCATCGAACAAAGTGGTAATTGATTGGCAGTCCTTTTCGATAGGTGAAGGTAATGAAGTCGAGTTTTCGCAGTCGTCCTCGCAAGCAGCCGCGTTAAATCGGGTGACCGGTTCTCAAGTGTCGGATATTCGCGGGTCTCTCAAAGCGAATGGCCAAGTTTTTCTGATTAACCCCAACGGTATTTTGTTTAGCGCCACCTCAGAGGTAAATGTCGGTGCGTTAGTTGCGTCGACGCTGGATATCTCGAATGAAGATTTTATTAATGGCGATTATAGCTTTGAAGGTGCGGGTACGGGCACCGTAATCAATCGCGGTAATATTCGCAGTTCAGAGGGCGGGTTTGTCGCCATGATTGCGGCCAGTGTAGTCAATGAGGGCAGTGTTGATGCGTTTGGGGGTACCGTTGCAATGGCCGCGGGTAAGCGGATCGTGTTGGATATGGGTGGTCCGGTTAAGGTGGCTGTTGAAGAAGGCGCGCTAGATGCCTATGTAGAACAAGGCGGAGCTGTGCGTGTGGGTGGAGGGCTGGTGCTGCTTACCGCTAAAGCAGCGGGCGAATTAGCCTCGAGTGTGATCAATCATACTGGAATTACCGAGGCGCAAACGCTTCAAACGGGTGAGAATGGGCGTATTGTTCTGGCGGGCGATGGAGATGTATCAATTGCAGGTACATTGGATGTCACGGGTGCAGAAGGCAAAGGTGGTGACATTCAGGTCACCGGCACTGATATTACGTTATTAGAAGATGCTTTGCTGGATGCGTCGGGTCGAGACGGTGGTGGTCAGATTTTGGTGGGTGGTGATTATCAGGGCAAAAACGCGGAAGTGCCTAATGCTATTCGCACCTATGTCAATGAAGGCGCTCGTATCGTGGCGGATGCAACGGACAATGGTGATGGTGGTAAAATTGTTGTCTGGGCTGATGAACATACCGAATTTGCCGGCCATATTTCTGCGAAAGGTGGAGAGCTGGGTGGTGATGGTGGCTTTGCTGAAGTGTCAGGCAAGCAGACGCTTGATTTTAAAGGAACGGTGGATCTGACAGCGCCACAGGGCAAAACCGGTACGCTGTTGCTTGATCCCCGTAACATTACGATACAAACAGCAGGTGGAACTCTAACCGCGCCTTTTACTGCTTCTGCTGACGATTCCATTATCGAAACCTCTGTTTTAGCTTTGGCATTAGAAAACGCTGATGTCACCGTAAGTACAGGTGTTGATGGGTTGCAGGATGGTGATATTACGGTTGCCAACAGTATTGGCTGGTTTAGTGCTAACACATTAACGCTGAATGCTGACGGCGCTATTAATATAAACGACGAAGTTAATATTCAGACCTTTGATGGCTCGTTGGAGCTAATTGCTGGCGGTGGTATTACTCAGGTTCATACAACCAGCGGTAAACTGTTAATTGGCGGTACTACTACAGCTACATCGTCTAGCGGGAGTATAACGCTTACATCTACTGCCAATCAGTTGATTGGGACTGTTGTGGCAACGGCAAATACAGGTGCGATAGCCATAACGAACTCGCGTTCTCTTGTGATGGGGGATGTTAGTGCCAGCGGTTTGGTTGCGTTGAAAACTGTAGATAATGCTGGTTCGATAACGGCTAATGGAACTTTTTCTGCCGGTACACTGCGTGCTGCGGCACATGAAGGTGGCGGTGTCTCCATTGCTGATGTTAATGGCGACTTGACCGTTAACTTGCTCGAAGCTGGCGGTGCCATCACGTTGGGTAATGCTGATACCGGGACGCTGACATTTACCCATAACGTTGATGGTCAAAATGTCATTGTTGGTAATGATGCGACAGGTGGTCAGGCTAGTGGCGTTGTGACTATCGCCGGGCATACGCTAAATTTGAATGATGGTATTCGTACCAAGGGCGGAACTGTCAATCTGACAGCAATAACGGGCGCGATAATGGCAGCAGCAGATGCTGATATTGTCACGACCGCCGATATTAATACGGGTACAGCATCCGGCTTGGTTAACATCGCTGCTGCCAACGGCATGACGCTGCAAAATATCACGACGAGAGGTGCCGATAATAATATCGGTGTCGGCAGTAACGCGGCCGCTGTCACCTTAACGGCAACAACTGGCGACATCAATGTAGGTGCTATTACGACAACGGGTGGTGATGCTACAGATAATGTTGCCTACCCCAACCGCAGTGGTGGTAATGCCGGTAGTATTCTTCTTGAGGCAACTGATGGATTAATGTATCTCAATGGTGATCTTAGTGCGGCCGGTGGTGATTTTTATGGCTTATCGATCCAGGGATTAGGTGGCTATATTCACCTGAAAACGGCAGCGATATTAACGGCTGATCGTGAAATTTCATCCGGTAGTACATCCGGCTATATTGATATTGATTCAAGCATTAACTCTGATAGCAGCTCGCGCAGTCTCAATATTATAGCGGGTGCCGGGCATGTGACCCTCGATGGTGAAGTTGGTGGAACGGCCGCGCTGACGAGTTTGACGGTCAGTGGTGCTCAGATTGATATAGAGAAGAATGTCACCACTAATGGTGCTGCGGGTGTTGATCTTTCTGCGAGCACCGTACGTTTGGGGGACGAGGATCTCGAAGATGGCAATGGCGGCGGCGCTATCACCATTAATACGCTCAGTGGTAATGGTGTTGTCGATATTAATGCAACGAACACTTACCTTGATGACAATGTGATATTCACCCGGGGTAGCGGTGAGATTAATGTTTCCTATAACCTCCACAGTAATGCCAGTGAACGCAACGATTTAACGTTTAATGGTGCGGGTGGTGGGGCGGTAGTCATAGGCGCTTCTCTGGGGGGGACATCCGCCACGCCGAATACCAAGCTTGGCGATATCTTGTTTGACACCGTGACTGATATCACCACGGGGCATAGTGTTTCTGCCGGTAGTTTGGTTTCGCTGAATGGTACAGGACGCATTAATTTAGGGCAAAACAGTAGTTACAGTCACTATTATGATGCGGCAGATGGCCTGCAGTTGGCCACGACTGGAACGAACAATGTTTTTTCTGGGGATGAACACTTCTCTTTCTACGGTGACGTTACTAACAGTCACGCAACGGCACCCATATTCATCAGCACGCCTAATGGAAACATTAGTTTCAACTATCATGATGCGGATCTTGTTACCTCGGGCGGTGATATAACGCTCAGGGCCGGTAGTGGGGCGCTCACTCTGGGTAGCTCTACCGACATAACCACCAATAATGGATTGTTATACTTAACGGGAACCGGTATTTCGCAGACCGATAGCAATAGCATATTAAATGCGGGTAGCGGAAAGATTCGTATTGATGCCGGTGGTTCAACGATTTCTCTTCATGGTCGTTTGATTACAACGGATGATGATTCAAACGGCACTCCTTCAATTTTAGTGAGCAATGCGGCTGGTACTAGCTTCCGTTCGGTAGAGACTCAAGACGGTACTTTTCAGGTGGGTCTGATTGCGGGTGATGCCAACTTAGCGGCAGCGCAAACACCGGTGGGAGCAGAAAATTTAGCACTCACAACAGAAGAGATCCGACTGCGTGTCGCTCAAGAAATAACCATCACCAGTGCGGGTGATGATAGTGGCACGGGTTCCAATGTCACCTTTACGGTGACAGGCACAGCAGCGAATGGTGATCCATTAGTCGAAGCTATTACGGGTGGTAATGGCGCCGAAGTAACGACTGTCGGTTTATTTAAAACCATTGCCAGCATCGCCAGTGATAAGGCAACCAGTGGTGCGGTAAGTGTTGGTTTGGCAACTGATGACACCGTTGCAGGCACATTGTCTCAGCGTATTCATAATAGCTATTCCGATAATCAGATCGATATTAAAACACTGTCAGCGGCCACCACGGACGCGATTAGTATTACCAGTACCGCAAATATTATTGATGAGTTAAGTGATTTCTCTGTCGGTAGTAGCCTCGATGTCCGCGCCAGTGGGCGGTTAACGGGCATGGCCTTAACCGGTGACGTAGCGGCAACAACCGTAACCATTAAAACGGGTGTCGGTGCTTTGGCGCTGGGTGATCGTGATATTACAGCAACGAGTGGCAATATATTACTTCAGGGTCGTGGAGTGACTCAGGGCACCGACTCAACCGTTTCTGCTACCGGTAAAGTAACGGTTTATGGTAGTGACTATGCCAGTCAAGCAACTCGCGGTGATGTTGTGATGGCGGGTAGTCTTATTGCGGCCAGTACCGCAACCGATGCGGTGACAATTGCCGACACTAATGCATTAACGATAGGTTCTATTACCACCGGTAGTGTTGGTTCGCGTGGTGGTCTTCGTCTAGGAACCCATGACCATAACGGCAGTACGTATCGACGTGCCTATGGTGCTATTGACCAAACAGCCGGCTCGCAGTTAACCATTGGTCGGTTGGACATTAGGCAGAACAGTAATGCGGGAGCAATCGACCTTTCGCTGGTGACGAATGAAATTCAATCAGTCACTTATGTTGAGCGTGGTGGTGCGATTACCCTTTATGACAAAGATGCTGAAAACAATGGCCTAAGCTTGTCGGGTATTAACGCGGGCAGTTATAGCAACCTTCTAAAAGCGACAACCGAAGGGGCAATGACGCTATCAGGAACCAATCGCGGTAAAGGTATGGAGCTGACTGCTGGTGCTGGAGGGTTCAGTGGCAGCGGGAGTATTGAAGGCCATCACGGTGGCGCAGGTTTAATGAAAATCACCACAACGGGTGCTTTGGCGCTAACCAGCGGCAACATTTATGCTAAAGGTGTGCAATTAACGTCAGGTGCAGCGGGTATTACCAGTGCTACTGATATTCAGGGCCATCATGGTGGTGGCGATGATATTATTCTCGATGCCGGTGGTGGCGACATCACACTGACACAACGGTTGTACAGCCGCGCTACGGATGCCAATGTTGTGGTACAAAATGCCGATGATGTTCAGCTGCAGGGCGTAGAACTTAATAATGGGAAATTGATACTGGGTGGCGCACTGACAACGCCAGGAACGGCATTGACAGGCAATGTGACGCAAACCAGCAACATCACTGCCTACAGTAATGTCATTAATATGGTTGGTGAGGTAGACGGTTCGGTTACTTTGAATAACAGCAGTAACCAGCTTTACCGCATCGGTGATTTTTCAACCGGTGACGATTTTACGTTCTCTAATAAAGATCGCACACTCACGTTGGATGGCGTGATTGAGTCTACCGGCGGCAACGTAAATATTAGTAACCGTCGTTCCTTGACGGTGAGCAGTGCTGCGTCGGTTACTGCAGCCGCTGCCAATAAAGGCGTTACGCTAACCGCCAGTAGTAATGAGTGGAATTATACGGCTAATATTTTAGGTGCGATAACAGCGGGTACTGGGGGGCTTAATCTCTCGTCGACCTATGGCTATGTTTCAACCAGTGGAGCGGGTACGTTAACCTCTGACGGTGCTGTTAATATCTCATCGGCGCCAAATGCGACTAATCAAAGCACAAACTACAGCACAAGTATTAATGCAGCAGTTTCAGCTGGAGTCGGTGGAAGTGACAGAATCACGATTAATTCTTACGGTTCATTCGACAACAGCAGTAGTGGTACGTTAACCGCTACCGGTGCGGTTGCTATCAAAACAGATTGGAACGGCTCTCAGGAGCGTAACCTAACCTTGGGTGGTAACGTTACTGCGGGCATCGATGGTGTTAGGTTGACTTCGGGTGGCACCATTAACCAAACCGGTGGCGTGATCGTCACTACGGGGACTTTGTCAGGGGAAAACCAAAGTGGCGGTGTTCCTACTTCGAGCTTACCGTCAGCTCGTGGTGCGATAACCCTTGCTGGTGATAATGAAATTGTTAATTTAGGGCCCTTTTATCTCTATGACACAGCGCAGGTAGCGTTCACTGTTAATGATGTAAGCGGTGGTTTGACGTTAGCCGGCACCATAGAAAACTCACATGGCGCTATTAACATTAGCACTCAAGGCGATGTGCTTAATTTGGCGAGCTTTGATGTTTATGCGGGTGGTATGGCTACGGGCGGAGCCAATATTTCACTGACAGGACAAGGCATTACTCAGGTAGCAGGCAGTTCAATTAATACCACCGGTGGTTTTACAGGAACGCCTCGGACAGGTGCAAATGGTGGCGGTACGATCACGCTAACCGGGCATGATGGTACGGCTTCAGGGACCATCTCATTGAGTGGTGAAATTGAAACAGTCAGCACGTCTACCTCGGCCATTAAAATCCGGGGTACCGATGACCTGCAATTGCCTAATATTAACGCAGTCAATGGTTCGTTGGTATTAGGGGATGATACCGCCACTATTGGGCTTATTACTGGTGATGTGACTCAAGCAGCGACTACCGCCCTGGATATTAAAACGCTTGATTTAGGGACAGCAACCAATGCTATTGGTGGTTCCGCGGTGCTCGCGAATACGGGTAATAAAATTCTTCAATTGGGTGTTGTCAATGTTAGTGATGTTGGCGGAACGCAATACGACCTTGATATCTATGACTCAACGAATGGTTTAACACTAACGCAGGCATTACTAAGTGCCGGTGGTCTCCGTGTAAGTACCGTGGGCGGTGGATCCACTGGCGTACTAGCGTTGGGTGATTTCGATGTGCTGGCGAGCGGCGATGTTTTCCTCGGCGGCGAAACTATAACGCAAACATCAGCGTCTACGATTAATGCCGATAATAGCGCTGGGTTAGCTACGGGTGGATCAATTCGCATCGATGGTGGTGGTGGCGTTAATAATATTACCTTAGAAGGTACGGTTACGACCGATAACAGTAGTGATACGGCAATTGAAATTGTTAACGCGGCTAATGCCACGCTCAATGTTATTTCTGCAGAGGCAGGCTCAGTCGTACTGGGTGAAGATACTAAAGAACTTACGGGTGCCATTAGTCAAACGGCTACAACAGGTACAATTTCAGCAGCAACACTGCTGGGTGATGCCGGTGTTGTCACCATCACGAAAGCCAATATTGATAATGTAGGACAATTGACAACTTCTGGGGCTCTAACACTAAAAGAACAGGGTGGAGCGGGTACTGGAGGTTTGAAATTTACGGGTACAGTTACGGCCGGCGGTACAACGTGGGTTGAATCAACAGACGGTGTGCTTGATCTTGATACACAAACTTTAGACGCTACCGGTCAAGCGATTACGTTAAAAGGTGCTGGGATCTCCCAGCAGGCCTCTTCTTGGGCTTTATCTACGACGGCTGACTTGTATGGTGGTGCTGGTGATATCGACTTATTTAGCGTGCTCAATGACTTTACCGGTCAGGTAACGGTTCACTCAACGGGTGCTCACGTCAATCTGCAGGATGCTAATCAGTTAAGCATGAATGCACTCACTGGGAAATTGGCGCCTACAACCTCTATAAAACTGCATGCGGGTACATCTGTATCGTTAACAACGGAAGACCTGACCACTACAAGTGGTGATATCGAATTTAAATCGTTGGGCGGCCTATTAAATACCCCAGGAAAACTGACAACGGGTAGCGGTGATATCACCCTTTACTCCTCAGCAACCTTAGCGCTGGCGGAAAAAATTCTTTCTACCGGTGGCGATGTAGATATCGAAGCAGGGACGGTTGCTAGCCGTGCCGGTGCGTCTGATTACATTCAGACAGGAGGCGCCGGAACCATTGATGTCCGAGCCACAAGTGGTAACTTCACCCAAGGCTCTGATGTCTTATATAAAACAGTGGACGGCGATATTACTCTGTCAGCGTTGGCAGGTAATGCTACATTGGCCAATGTTCAGTCGAGCACGGGAGACCTGAATGTAACCGCCGGTGGTGATATTCAGCAGCTTTCTGGTAGCGCAATTACCGTTGCGGGTATCGATGCACTGACGACAAAAGATGCAATAGGCAATATTACTCTGACTGAAAGCGCTAATAACGCTACTGCGATCCGTTTACGGACCTTGAATGGTGCCGGTGATACAACGGTTGCCGGTGTGATTCAATATGAAGATGCCGATGGTTTTTCAATTCGTGAAATTCTTACTACCGGGGATACAACCCTAATTGCTCGTGGCGATATAACCGCTGATACCACGAGCTACCCAGGTACGGTTAAGGCCGATACCTTTACGGTTAAAACACTCCTTGATGCCGGTGCTGGTATAGATTTGACTCAGGCTAATGATGTCAACTCTCTTAATGTTAAAATACGTAATGCGGCAGATGATGCTATTGCCGGTGAAACCACTACGCCGACTGGCACTATTAAGTTTACGGATATTGATGGCTTTGTGGTTGATGCGATTGAAACCGGAGGCAGTACCGTATTGACTGCGGGCGATTCAGTCAGTCAAATGGGTGCGATTTCTTCGGTCAAATTGGGTCTGTCGGGTGCCGGTTCATTCACCTTGAATGCAGCCAATTTAGGTGTTCCTGTCAATGAGGTGAGCACATTTGCTTCCGATGCAACAAATACAGTTAACTTTAGTTCTCAACTCGCGCTGAGTATTGGTGCAGTTAACCCCGTAGGTATTACTACTCAAGGAGCCGATATTTCTATATCAGCGCCTTCTATTAATTCTACGGGCTTTACAATTGACACTCGTAGCCTTTTAGCGGGAACTGCCGGAGGTATTGTCACTTTAGTGACTACGGCTAGTGGTGCGGCAGGTGATTTGACCGTTGATAGTATATTGACGTCAGGTACCGCTGCAGCTGCCACTACCAACAGTGGCGGCGGTGCGGCGGGTAACATCACGCTAATATCTTCAGGTGACTTGCTATCGGTGGTCGGTAACATTACCGCGCGTGGTGGCGCGGGCGACGGTACTGGTTTTGATGGTGCAGATGGCACGATTAAGTTATTTGCTACTGATGGCGCTGTGAGCCAGGCAAACGGTGCGACGGAAATTGATGCCGGGCGTGTGTTATTAGATGCGCTCAACGCATCGAGCCTTCTTGATGTTGATAATACGGTTGATCAATTGGCAGCCAAAATAAGCGGGGTAGGTGAAGGCTTTACTTATCGCAGTGGTGCCGACTACGAAATTGGTGGTGGTGAAGCAGGTATATCGGGTATTAGCACGCTGGGTGGCGATGTTGATCTTGGCAGTAGCGATATCGCAATTGCAGTGAGTGAAGCAATCATTACCAAGGGTGGTTCTTTTTCTGCAACAGGCATACGTAGTTTAGATTCATCTCCGGTGTCAATTAATACAGCAGGTGATGTAACTTATGCCAGCGGTGTTTATAAAGATGGTGGTGATATCACTATCGCTACCACGGCTAATTCAGGTGCCATCACCACTGGCACATTAGTAGCCAGTGGTGATGTGATCAATGCAAGTGATGCAACGTCGGGAACTATTACTCTTAATGCTAATGGTGTGCTGACGATTGCTACAACCAGAGCATTAGGTAAAGGGACTGGTGTGGGTGGTGATGTAACGCTTACGGGTAGTTCTGTTCGTATTGCGGGTTCAGTCGATAGCAGCTCAACAGCTAGTGCCGGTGGTGCAATTAGTGTTAACGGGCCTGCAGTTATTGTGGGTGGTGACCGTGCACTAGCAACAGGTTCCGGCGCTGGTGATATTAGTTTTTCTAGTACTTTAGATAGTGATGGGTCAGCACGAGCATTAAGTATTACGGCGGGTACTGGCGATATTGTTTTTAATGGTGCTGTTGGTGATAGCTCTGCATTAGGTGCGTTGAATATTGTCTCAGCTAAGGATGTGACAGCCAATAGTACGCTGGAGGCTGCTAGCCTGACACAACAGGTGGGTACTGGTACAACGACATTAAGTGGTACTACGACGCTGAGTGGCAATCTGTCATTCACCGGTACAGACCTTACTTTAAATGCTGCCACTACAGTTGGTGGTACTTCGACGGTTACCAACTCTGGTTTGTTCACAACCGCTGCTGCAGGCAATATCATTTCTACTGGCGCATTTAATCAGAATGGTGCCGGATTAAATGAACTGGCAGGTGATATAACCACGACCAATACTAATATCAGCTTTGCGACCGGCATTACCTTAAAAGGTGACCTGGTGATGGGTACCGATACTGGTATTGGCAACATTAGTTTCGCTGATGTTGTTGATAGTGATTTGACTGCACGCGACCTGACCTTGAATTCAGGAACAGGCAATGCGACGTTTACTTCAGCGGTAGGTGATACACAAGCGCTGGATAGTTTAATCATCAATAGTGGTGGCTTGACGACATTTGATGCTTCAGTCGTTGCGACATCTGTACAGACAGATGCAGCAGGAACAACGGCTATTGATGGTGCAACAGTCACCACCAGTGGTATTCAAACCTATAACGACCATCTAACGCTGGGTGATAACACAGTCTTGACTGGTACAACAGTTACCACTAACGGCACTGTTGCCGGTATTGTTCATAGTCTGTCGGTAGTCGGTAATGCCGTATTTGGTGATGCTGCTGCTGACACACTTACTGGCTTGACTACCTTATCGGTTAGTGGAACGACGCTGATTAATACCGATACGATTTCCAGTGCAGATGCGCAGACCTATACCGGTGCGGTGATGGTTGGTAATGGTACAACTTTATCCTCCGATAATGACCCTATATTGTTCTCTAATACTGTGAATTCGCAGGGCACTGAAAACAATGCTTTGACAGTCAATGCAGGCTCAGGTGCAGTGACCTTCACTGATGCAGTGGGCGGTGTGACTAATGGTGAGCTAGGTTCAATCATTGTGAATAGCACTGGAGTTACTAAATTTTCAGCGGCAGTTAAAGCTGGATCTGTTGCTACTAATGTCGGCGGCACGGTAGAAATTGACGGTGGTTCGGTCATTACTACCGGCACCCAAGTTTATGGCGAAAACGTCATGTTAGGCGCTGATACGACGCTGAGCGGAACGGATCTGACACTGTCAGGTACTGTTGATGGTGCACATGCACTGGCCTTAAACGGTTCAGGTGCGACTACCTTAAACGGCGCCGTTGGTGGTAATACGGCTCTTACAAGCCTAGCA
>JAIBDA010000055.1 GCA_024679635.1 Amphritea sp.
CGCCTCACTAAGTGATTAATTTCATGCCCCCCCAAGCCTCCTCATTTAAACGCTTTAAGCAGTATAGAACTCAGGGAAGATAGCATTATCCGCTGGGTGACTGCCGGGATTAACACGGACCTCTTCCGGGTTTACGCTTGGATCAGTACCCGGCCTGGGGTCCCAGATCGCATCGTCGCCCAACCAGCGAGTTGAGAATGCTATACGATCCTGAGTGGTTGACTGATTGCCTGCTGAACCGTGGAGTGTCCAGGCCGAGAATAACAGCGCATCTCCCGGCTGAAGATCGAAACCGATGACATCGTAGCTTTCACGGTCGGCTTCGATATCGGGGCAAGGAATGCCTTCACCTGTGCCAGTCCAGGTATTCTTTTTAACCCCTGAGGCACCAAAGGCTTCAGGCAAGTAAAACACGTCATCCTTATGGGAGCCTCTAACAAACTCCAGACCGCTGCCGGCAACCGTTACGGGCGTCAGAGCCAACCAGATCGATGCAATCTGTTTACCCTTGAATGGCCAGTAAGGCACATCCTGATGCCAGGGTGTTGGTGTAGCCGTTTCTGCTTTCTTGATCAGTAGATGGTCAAAATAGAAACGGGAGGATTGGCTCTGCATCGCTTGAGCAACTAGGCGGGCACAGCCAGAATTCTTGGCGTATTGGTAAACCAGATCATTAGAGCGCCAAAGGTAGCGGTCGGTAAACATACGTCCCTTTTCAGCTCCTGGGTTAGCGTCATTGCACAGTTCCCCAGGGTTATCTAGCTGATGCTTTCCGAAGGCAGTCAATTTTTCAATCCACTCAGGGTCGACTGCGTTGCGTACACAGACCACACCATCTTGCTGATACTCAAGGATCTCGTCCTCAGTTAGATTTCTTTGGCTCATGTCGGCTTCCTTTTTTTATTGTTGACCCGACTATAGCGCTAACAATAGTATTGATTAAGTCGATAACACTGATACCTATTATGGAAAAATTTGATTACAGCGCACTAAGCTTCAAAAGCCTCAAGACCCTAAAGCTTATCTATGAGCTGGGCTCCCTGACGGCGGCGGCGATTGAGCTAGGGCAGAATCAACCAACTGTAAGCTATACGCTGGATCAAATGCGTGAAGCACTGCAAGACCCTCTCTTTGTGCGCTCTGGCCGGGGAGTAGCCCCTACTCGCCGCTGTCACCAGATAATGCCTGACATAGAGAATCTGCTTAGGGGTATGTCTGAACTACTCCAGCCGGAGAACTTTTTGCCTTCCAATGCCACGATGGATGTAACCCTCTCCTGTAACCAATATGAATTACAGGTAATCGTTCCGAGTTTAGTGCAACGGTTAAACCGGCTAGCGCCTAATATCCGAATGACATTTATCCAGTCCCATGTCAGTGGCCATCAACAACTGCAGCGTGGTCAGTGCGATCTGCTGCTTTCGCCTGTTGTGCATGATTATGAAGCGCTCTATCAACGTGCGCTGTTTCAGGATCGCTATGTTTGTCTAATGTCCGCAGAGCATCCGTTAGTCAGGCAACAGATCGGACGTGATGAGTATATAGCGGCTAAACATTTAGAGATTCATTATGAAGGGGGCTGGAAACCGACTTATTTGAACACTCCGGAGCTTCAGGGGGTGAATCTAAATGTCGCTCTACGCCTGCCAAGTGTATCTAACTTTATTCCGACCATCGCCAGCACCAACCTGGTTATGACGCTGCCAGAACGCTTAGCAAAGCTGATTGGCGGGCCTATGCAGATTAAAAACCCGCCCTTTATCAGTCGTTTTGAGCTATGCCTCTACTGGAACAAAATGACCCACCACTCGAAGGCCCATCAATGGTTACGCGGGCAGATAGTCGAGGTTTGTAGCGAACTGGATAGCCCAGAATCGGTACCTTAGCGGTACGAACGTCTGCATTAACCTCTCAGTATTAAAGCTCAGATAAATGCATGCTTAAGAAGGTACCGGACTTAACAAAACTGAGAGGGACTTATCCAGCTTCTTGTTGATGTTGCTGGCGGTAATTACTGGGGGAGAGTCCTAATTCCTTATTAAATAACCGGCGCAATGAACTCTGGCTGCTATAACCCACCCTCTCCACAATCTGCTCGATGCTAAGACTGGTTGTTTCCAGTAGCAGCTTGGTATGTTCCAGCCTGATACGTTGATGATAGTCAGATAAGTTAATACCATTCGCTTTTTTAAACCGGCGCGACAGTGTTCTCAAACTAACCGAGTGCATCTTTGCCAACGCTTCCAAATTCAACTTCTGAGAGATATCTCTTTGTAATTGACTCTCAACCGCCAGAACCAGACTATCTTGATGGTCCGTTTGTTCCTGTATAAACAGATAGGGTGATGCATAGCTTTGAGAGGCGTCTATTAGCATAGTCCGTGCTGCATTCTGGGCTAGCTGCCTGCCCACCTGCTGCTCAACAATCGTCAACATAACGCTCAGATTTGCGGTCATCGAACCGGTGCAGTATGTACCTTCATTTTTTACCAGAAGCTGATCCGCTCGATGATTAACCCCTGGATAGCGACTACGAAAGAGTCCGCCCAGCCACCAGGCTGTCGTTGCATCTTTTCCTTCCAGGCCTCCGGTTTCAGCCAATAAAAAAACCCCACTACAATTGGCAGCAATCACTGTTCCTTGTTCAACTCTGCGCTGCAACCAGTGGCGCTCCCTGTCGAGAAGCTTTAGGTTTTTAAGTAGCGATTTAGCATCCAGGTGATGAATGCCTGGCACCACAATCAAGTCCGCCTGAGGAGCCTCTTCCAGGGAAGAGTCCACCATCATACGCATACCATTTGAACAGGTTACAGGCTCTCCTGTGAGCGATACCAACCGACAAGTGTACAGATCGGAGTCTTCTCCGCGCTGTTGCTTCCATATCGTATTGGTAACATTAAACACATCAAAGGGAGAGCTCAGGCCAGAGGCTTGGCATCCATCAAAGGCTAATCCGAGTATTTGGTACATATTGTCCTGATTCGCTCGCTAATTGGCAGCTTTATGTCTCATTTTTGTCGATAGTGATAGGTAGACTAACCCACGAGTTCTTTAAAATGAAGCCAAAGGTGATCACAAATGAGCCAATTCCCAATAAGTCGCTACCCTGTCCCCGACCTGGATTCTTTACCCGAAGATATTCTTTCTCGTATCTTGGCGGTGCAGGAGAAGGCACGTTTTATCCCCAATGTATTTTTGACACTCGCGCATCGCCCTGAAGAATTCAGAGCGTTCTTTGCCTATCACGATGCCATTATGGAGCGCGAAGGAAGTACCCTTAGCCCGACTGAAAAAGAGATGATTGTCGTTGCCACCAGCGCTGCGAATGGCTGCCAGTACTGCGTTGTGGCCCATGGAGCTCTGCTTCGTGCCTATTCTAAAGCACCACAGTTAGCCGATCAGATAGCGATAAACTATCTCCATGCACCCATAAACGAGAAGCAAAAAGCTATGTTGGCATTTGCTCTCAAGCTGTCACGGACTCCGGAATTAGTCGCACAATCAGATTATGACCAGCTCAAGACCCATGGCTTTGACGATGAGGATATTTTAGACATCGCTGGCGTTACGGCGTTCTTCGGGTTATCCAATAGAATGGCCATCGTTACTAACATGCAGGCCAACAGTGAGTTCTACACGATGGCGCGAGAGCCCAGGTCTTAATCTGCCGTTCTGAAAAAACACATGGACGTGTTCATGAACCTTCAAAAAACACCAATAGATCGTTTTTTAGAGTCTGACTCTGTCACTTTTCTGCCGCTTCCAGCTTTTTGATATAAGCCTTCTGTGAAGCCAGGTTGAGCTGGTCTACCTGATTTTGTATCTGCATTTTTACATTTGCTTTTGCCTCTGCGGAATAAAGACGATATAGGACATAATTCACACCCAGTGATAAAACAAACAGCAGTGCGATAACAATAACCGCATCTAAATTCAGCTCAAACTTTTTCAACTCAGCATCCCTCAAAAGCTAACCCTATACATTTCTGCCAAAACAGTAACACAAGGATGATTGTTGAAGATATGTACTCAACCACTATCTGTTTTGCTTTCTATACTGCGCTGGACTGAGTCCAAATTTCTCTCTGAACATATAGATAAAAGGAGACGCGGAACTGTAGCCAAGCTCTAAGGCGATCGCGGTAATATTCTGCCCCGTATTCAGTAGTTCGATTGCCTGCATCAGCCGTAATTGTTGGCGCCACTGTTTTAGCGACATGCCAGTTTCCCGACGAAAACGGCGATCCAATGTCCTTAGTGACACCGCCAGCGAACCTGCCAGCTGTTCTGACGTTTCGCTGCTATCTGATTGCTCATAAAGCTGATGACAGAGGTTGATAAGGTCGTCACTTATTGGCCAGGGAAGATGCTGATCATCCCTTTCCAGACGACTCAGTGATTGAAGCAGCAACTGCACCAGATCATTCTCATAGCCTTGGAACGGATACTCAACCTCAATACCGGCAGCCGCCAATATAAGCTCCCGCATTAACGGCGTAATCTGTAGCACTGAAGCGCTGTCTGAGGCGAGCCCCTGATAGCTGGATTCAATATAAAGACTTTTCAGATCAGCACCATACCCCGTGTATACGCTGTGCTGACAGCCACTGGGCAACCAGATCGCCTGCTCCGGTGGAATAAAGTATCGCTCGCCGATCAGGTCCACCACCAGCACACCGGAAACGGCGTACAACAACTGATGCCAATCATGTCGATGAGGTGGAAAATAGTGACCCGCGGGCATCACTTCCTGCCGGACATAGAGTTCTCGGGGCAAGGACTCCATCGTCAACAGGCTGAGTTCGTGGGCAGAATCGGATGTCATAGCTTACTGTCTGGTTTTATATACATTCTGTCATTTTATAGAAAGACAACAAAAACCTCACCCGTTAACCTATAGATCTCCACAAATCTGAGAATTTAGCATGCCTGAAATCAGTAAATTCCGAATGCTACTGACCTGTGTTTTAGGGGTAGTCGCGACCATCGGCATCGCCCGTTTTGCCTACACTCCGATGATTCCTGAAATGGCCCGGGGAACCGGGATGAGTGAATCGGTCGCCGGCTATCTGGCTGCCGCTAACTATGCAGGGTATCTCAGTGGCGCATTGCTGATCTCTTTTATCCACAGCCTGGCGTTAAAAGCCCGCCTGTACAAAATTGGACTGCTAGCCGCTGTCTTGACCAGCATGGCGATGGCACTGACCACGCTAGAGCCGATTTGGTATCTGCTACGTTACCTGTCGGGTTTAAGCAGTGCCGCCGGGATGCTGCTTGGCGGTGGTTTATTGATGCACTGGCTAATGAAACGTAACCATAAAGCTGAACTCGGCATCTTTTTTTCAGGCTTAGGTATCGGCATCGTTATCACCGCTATTCTTGCTGTCATTATCAAAGATAACTTCAGCTGGGACCAACAGTGGCTGGTATACAGCGCAGTTACCTTAGTATTGATCATACCCGTATGGTTCTGGCTGCCTGACTTCAGTGTTGAACAGCCATTGGCTAAACACTGCGCAAAACATAGCTCTCTGCCCTCAAGTTTTATGCCGGTGCTACAACTGGCCTATTTCTGCGCCGGAGCCGGTTATGTCATCTCGGCTACGTTCCTGATTACAATTGCCGAGAGCATCGAAGCATTAGCAGGACAAGGCTGGATGATCTGGCTGGTTGCCGGGATCAGTTGTGCTCCAGCAAGCGCCCTGTGGGACAAAATCATCAACACCACCGGCCAGTGGCAAGCGCTATTTATTGCCTACATCCTTAATGCCCTGAGCATTCTGATTCTACTCCTGAGTCAGGATTTAGCTGCCGTCATTCTCAGCGCATTGATCTATGGTGCCAGTTTTATCGGCATCGTCAGTATGATGCTGTCGATGGTAGGACGCTTATTCCCTGACAACCCATCAAAACCGATGAGTCGACTCACCTTCAGTTATGGTCTGGCTCAGGTCATCGCACCCGCTATCGTGGGCTATATGGCAGAGTATTACGGTGACTTTAACAATGGCCTGATTCTAACGCTGGTCATAATGCTGGCCGGTAGCATTGCCTTAATTATTGCCCAACGAATTGAACACCAGGCAGCACTACCTACCGCATCGTTAAGCAATCAAGCTTAATACACAACTTCAACTCTCAACATCAGAGAATAAAATCACTGAATATATTGACTCTGGCCCTATTTATTCCCATGTTTAATGAACAGTAGCGAAATAACTGATCACTAAGGAGCCTGTTATGGCCACAGATGTCGAGATCGCTCTACAGTTCAGCCCCCTGCCTATTGCTGAAATCAGTGAGAAGCTGGGAATTGATAGTGACTATCTTCATCCTTATGGCCGGGATATCGCCAAGGTAGATCTAAAAGCGCTAACTCAGAATAATAGACAATCAGGCCGGCTGATTCTTGTTTCTGCTACCACGCCCACCCCCTCCGGGGAAGGTAAAACCACCACAACGATTGGTCTGGCTCAGGCGTTCTCACAGCTGAACGAATCGGTATGTATGGCGCTACGTGAACCTTCGCTGGGGCCTTGCCTTGGCATGAAAGGGGGCGCGACTGGCGGAGGCTATAGTCAGATAATGCCCGCCGACCGCATCAACTTACACTTTACCGGTGATTTTCATGCCATCACCAGTGCTAATAATCTGGTATCCGCCGCCATCGATAATCACATCTATCAAGGCAATGACCTGGGTATCGACCCCCGACAGATCGTCTGGCGACGGGTTATGGATATGAACGACCGCAGTCTGCGCAACATTGTCCTCGGCCTCGGCGGAAAAATGCAGGGGATTCCGCGGGAAGGCGGCTTCGACATTACTGCTGCCTCGGAGGTGATGGCGATGCTTTGTCTGGCCGAAGATGCTGAAGACCTGAAACAACGCCTTGATCGCACGCTGATCGGCTATACCTATGCGAACGAGCCGGTGTATGCCGCGCAACTAAAGATTACCGGGGCGATGATGGCGCTGTTACGGGATGCGCTACAACCCAATCTGGTACAAAGCTTTGAAGGCACTCCGGCCTTTGTTCATGGAGGCCCTTTTGCCAACATCGCTCATGGGTGCAACAGCGTTATCGCCACTCGAATGGCGATGCAGTACGCGGACTGGGCGATCACTGAAGCCGGGTTCGGCTTTGATCTAGGCGCCGAAAAGTTCTTCGATATCAAATGCCGAGTAGCTAATTTAGATCCGGATGCAGTGGTGCTGGTAACCACCGTTCGGGCGTTGAAAATGCACGGCGGTAAGCTGAAAAACGCCTTAGAAACAGAAGACCTGGCAGCGGTGACGCAAGGGCTGGGAAATCTGGATAAGCACATTGAGAGTGTCGCAATATTCAATAAACAACCTGTAGTAGCATTGAATCGATTTGCCACCGACACCGATGCCGAAGTCGCGATTATTCGTGAGCGTTGCGCCGAGCATAACGTAGCCTTTGCAGAAACTACCCACCATGCCGATGGTGGCAAGGGGGCCATTGAGCTGGCCAAAGCGGTTATCAGTTCAGTAAAGCAGAATAAACCCTTTCAACCCCTCTATAGCCTGGATTTAACCGTATTAGAGAAGGTGCGGGCAGTGTGCAAAACAATGTATGGTGCAGATGATGTCGCCTTTACAAAAGATGCAGAGAAAGACCTCAAGCTAGTCCAGCGACTAGGTCTGACCCGTCTGCCAGTGTGCATCGCCAAAGCCCCCAGTTCACTATCCGATGACCCGGAACTTCATGGCAGACCCCGTGACTTTGAAGTGACCGTCCGGGCGATTCAGATTAATGCCGGAGCAGGATTCCTGGTAATTCTGACAGGCAAGATCATGCGTATGCCCGGACTGCCAAAAGAACCGGCCGCCAACGGTATCCAGTTACTACAAAGCGGGGTTATCGAAGGGCTTGAGTAGAGGCCCTACCTTTTTCACCTTTTATCTACACCTTTAAAGAAGATAGCGACAGTTAGCAACTATCTATCTTCTATTGAAATGAATTTCGCATCAATCTTCAATCCCAGAAAGATGCCTGCCATCATAGAGACTACAGTCACAAAGCCTGAAGGAGAAAGCGCAGGCAGGGCTAGCAGTAGCTGCGAGTCATTGCCTCCCATTGCCAGAGCAGCACCCAGCCCC
>JAIBDA010000091.1 GCA_024679635.1 Amphritea sp.
CTTTAATAGCAGTTTAAGCAGTTTATTTGATGCTTTTTGACCAGTCGAAGGCTCAGACATATCGTAACCACTTGGTTATAAAATTCATGTGACATCGCAGCATGTAGCACGGTCAAAACGCATTATGGAATGCCTGATACAGTATTAATACTAAAATCTTCATTCAAGAGGTCTTTCAGCGTTTTAATTCTGGATGACGCCGGATTGCCGTAAGGCAGGGCTGAGATCTTTTAGACAGCTAATCCCCTATGCCATATTTGCCAAACCTCAGACACGAAAAAAACCTGGTGCTCTTTAGTAGCTCTGGGCAAGGCTAGATCGGTTTACGTTCATGGTACCAGTGGCCACTGGTTCAAGATCGTGAACTGGCACGCTTTTAAGGGCGGGGGTTTTGAATCACTTGAAGCGTCGTGGATAGCAGTAGTTTCTTGTAGATAACAATAGGATTGTTCACACTGCAGATTTAAATATTGTTGGATTTTACATGAGATTGATAGATATCCTTGCGCTCAGCATCCGCACATTTAATTATATCTACAGCTAGATGTATCAGCTAAAGAGTAGGATTCAGCTTTATCTTTAGCTGTTCTTCCGGCTCATCGATTTTATCTAATGCTTTTAATAGTCTGTCGAAGACCAGCGGTTTAGTGAGAATGTCGATAGTATTCCCTGCTTTAACTATACGACTGATCTTATCTCGGGAAGCAAAGCCTGTAATTACTATGCAGGGTTGTGTTGGCTTACGCTCCTTGATCTGTTCGATAACCTCATCGCCTGTCATATCGGGCATCATGATATCGGTAATGAAAGCAAAGCATTCTCCATTACTCAGTTCTTCTAATGCCTTTTGAGCATTGGTAAAAACTTTAACCTCATATTCGTCCTTTTCGGTCATTATTTTGTGCTTCAGACTTTGGAGTATGATCGGCTCATCATCTAGAATGATAATTTTTTTAGTCTTGTCAGTTTCATCAGTCATTAATTCTGTCTCGATACAACTTAAGAAGGAGCAATTTATTAGGCCGGTACTGCATAGATTAAACAGGTTTATCTAACAAGATCTGCAGTGCTGAGTCAAAGTCGTATTCTTCTAGTGAACGACAAATTTGGTTAATCCAGTACACATTATCAGAACCGTGTAGTACTTCGCGAAGTTTATCTGCCAAATCAATTGCTGCGATATCCCCCTCTGAAAGAGCCTGGTTCAGTTCCTTGATCATTTTTTTAAGGCTGTCATTATGGACTTTAACCGAAGTAGGCCCTTTTTTCTCGTCGACGGACTGGTTTCCATGAGTCGCATTTAACTCTTCAATCACTTGCCCAAGATTCTGGAATGCGCTATCGATCTGTTCAAGCAGAGCAGGAGGCAGATGGGTTTCGCTCCGTGCTTCCTTTTCAACAATCTGGGCGATACCTGAGAGTTCGCTGGCTCCCAGGGTTGCTGAGCTGCCCTTTAGAGCGTGAGCTTTAGCTGCGAGGGTGTCCCATGCTTCCTGTTCTGAAAGTAACTGGATAATCTCTTGGTCTCTCTGATGTTCTCGCATAAACATTTTCAGTAGCTTCAGATAGGCAGGCCACTCACCTGAAGCCCGCTCCAGCCCTGACCGGGTATTAAGAACCTGCGGGCCTGTCCTTGCATCAGTTACGAGTCTGTATTCGTCAGTTGTTTCTTCTCTGAGTAACCACTTGCTTAGGGTTCGCCTCAGAAGTTCAGGATCAATCGGCTTTGACAGGTGGTCATTCATTCCTGCTGCAAGGCTTTTATCGCTGTCACCACGCATCGCATTCGCAGTCAGGGCAACAATTGGAAGCTCCTTAAAGCGGAGGTCTTCACGAATGTATTCACAGGCTTCGTAGCCATCCATCACAGGCATTTGAACATCCATCAGAACAAGATCAAAAGTTTCCTTGTCTAACAGTTTCAGCACCTCCTGGCCATTTTCGCAACAGCTTACCTGAAGGCCATGTTTCTCCAGCAGGCCTCGGGCTACCTCGGTGTTAATCGGATTATCTTCCGCCAGTAGGATCCGTTTACCGTGCAATTTATTCTCGATCAGCTGTTCGGATATCTCATCGTAGTTGAGGTTAAGTTCGTTCTCCGTGTTAAGCACATGGACGATGGCGTTATAGATGGCTGATGGTGTGGTCAGTTCGGATACCCGGAAAACATTATTGCTACTGTCAGCTGTTCCTTTCTCTTCGGTGTCGAGTAATACTGTGGGTAGTGTGTAATCAGAGGTGTTTACCAATTTCTCCATGCAGACATGACCCGTGGGATCAGAGATAAAGACAAGGTCAGGCGACTGTCCGTTATAAGCCTGCATTATCTCTTTAAGTGATACTGGTTCCTGAGCTGGCAGGGTCTTAACGGCACTGATGCCAAAAGAGTGTAGAACCTGTTCCAGATCCGGATTTTCACCCAGTAGTAGCAGGTTAATATCACCCAGGGCAGGGTAACGCGTACCTCCATTCCGGCTGTTATTGGATACAGGAAGAGTAAAACTGAAATGGCTACCTCGGCCCGGGGTGCTTTCGACAGATATTGTGCCACCCATTAGTTCCACTAGATTCTTGGAGATAGAGAGCCCCAATCCGGTACCACCATATTTACGTGTGGTGCTGGAGTCTGCTTGGGTAAAGGGGGTAAACAGGTTCCTGATCTGCTCCTCTGAAATGCCGATGCCGGAATCGATTACGGTGAACTGCAGTCGACAGCTATCTTTGCCAGTCAGTTCGGCAGTGACCGTGACTTCGCCGCTGGAAGTGAATTTAACCGCATTGCCCACCAAGTTGGTAAGGACCTGGGATATGCGCAGAGGGTCTCCCTTATATTGGTCAGGAATCGTCAGGTCCCGCCTTACCGCTAGCCGGATACCTTTGCTATCTGCCTTGTGGTGGTTAAGAGTGTGTACCTGCTGTAGCAGTTCATCTAGGCTGAAACTGATTTTTTCTACAATCAGCTGGCCCGCTTCGATCTTAGAAAAGTCCAGTATGTCATTAATGATCCGTAGTAGATTTTTTGAGGACTGCTCGATTTTTGTTAGGTTGTTATGCTGTTCTGAAGTCAGACTGGTTTCTTGAGTAAGATAGGCCAGACCTATGATGGCATTCATAGGGGTTCGGATTTCATGACTCATATTGGCCAGGAAGTCACTCTTGGCGCGGGTGGCCTGCTCAGCCCGAATGACAGCTTCAGAGAGCGCCTGATTTTTGGCAGAAATATTATTTTGCATTTTGTTAAACGCATTATAGACATCACCGATCTCATCTTTAGAACGGCTTATAAGATGGGTTTCAAAGTTTCCTTTCTGAACACTCTTTGCTGCTTCCTGTAGTTCTCTCAGGGGGATTATTACCAGCTTACGGCTCCACCAGCTGCCAAAGATCACAATACATAAAATAATAAATGCAGCGCCCCCTCGCATTATTGAAAGCTGTTCAGTAACATGCTCTAGCTCGTGATCTATCTCCAGTTCATAACGGAGATTACCCAAGTGTTCATTGCCCCACTTAAGTTCTTCTGTGATGATCAGGTAACGCTCATCATCTATATGAAACAGTGGTCGTTCACCGAGGGGATAAAGCTGATCTCCAGTATTGGAATACAAGACGATGCCGCCATCTGATTCTTCTGCATGAATTTGTGCCTGGTGTTGCAGGATGCTGTAGATCTTAGCTAAGTCGCCGGCGGCCAATTCTTCGGCAATGATGGGTACAAGAACCTGTAGTTCGGCCCTCTCACTTTTAATAATGGCATCCAGTTGCTTATCTTCATAGTAGGGCATAAAGACAAGTTCCAGGGCTATCAGGAAAATACCAACACTGACGATAGAGGGTGTTAGTATCTTACTGGCTATATTCATTTAAAGATCACTCCGGTGCTACGTAGTAAGTGTTAAGATTCAGGTTGCGAATCTGATCATAATCGCTACCAGTAGCGGCTCCAATTTTTTTAAACGGCACATTCGCTAGCATTGCTGCCTGGTTTATATCAGACCCCATTTCAAGTAGAGCCTGCTGAACGTCAGATATAACTTTCGGGCTCAGTCGTTTATTGGCAGTCAGAGGATGTGGGGAAACAGATGGAGTTTTAACTAGTACCCTGAGTTGTTGTTTCACCTCCTCAGGCTGCTGGTTAAATGTTTTCTGAACACCACCGCCAGCAGTCGTCTGATGCAGTGCGGTATTCAGGAATACTGAGCTGTGAGTATTGACGAATTTCGGAGTGAAGTTAACTTTATAGCGTTCAGCCAGTTCCGCCCTGATCATCAGCGACGCCCCTAAAGCGTTGGGTGCAGGGAAAGCGATTGTACTTCCCTCCAGTCCATCTGGAGAGGTGATTTCACTGTCTTTATGTACCACTAGAATGCCATACAGTTGCCGGCCATGGTCACGGACAATAGGGGTGTATTGATTAGCGATCGTATAGTGGTATGGGTTCATATAAGCGAAATCATACTCCCCTTGGGCAAAGGCTTTCTCAAACAATGGGATATTCGGTGCGCCAGTAAGTTTGAAGGTATGGCCGGTTTTCTCTTCCAGAGTCCTTAGGATGGGGGACCATATTTTATGTAGGGTTGCGATATCAAACTGAGGAACTACTCCTACTGTAAATTCATCAGCCTTAGCTATACCCATATTTAGGGACAGACACAGGGCAAGGGAAAACAGTTTTTTTGCAAGGTTAGTAAATTTCATCAGTAATCATCCTTATAGCGTGCGGCTATCTGCCGGAACTTCTCTTCAATTCGGATAAAGGCATCGACGATGTCAGGGTCAAAATGACTACCACGATCTTCAATAATGATATCTCTGGACTTTGCATGGCTGAAGGCAGGCTTATATACCCGTTTAGAGATAAGCGCATCGTATACATCAGCGACAGCCATTAGTCTTCCCGACAGCGGGATATCCACGCCGGCTAAGCCTATTGGATATCCACTGCCATTCCATTTCTCATGATGGGTGGCGGCAACCTCCCGGGCGAAGCGTAGGAATGAGGTTTCACTATTCCCCAGCGAGTCTTCGGAGACTTTAATTGCATCCGCGCCTAAGGTGGCGTGGGTTTTCATGATCTCAAACTCTTCATCGGTCAGTTTACCGGGTTTCAGTAATATACTATCGGGTATACCGACCTTGCCGATATCGTGCAGTGGTGCTGATTTAAACAACAGGTTGATTGTGTCATCGTTCAGCTGATCTGTGAATTTTCCACTGGTAACCAGCTCCTCAGCCAGGGCCTTTACATAGTACTGGGTCCGGCGGATATGATTCCCGGTTTCGTTATCACGGGTCTCAGCAAGGGAGGCCAGGGC
>JAIBDA010000031.1 GCA_024679635.1 Amphritea sp.
GGCACCAGCACCTTCGACGGCCTGTCGCTGGCCTGGTCAGCGGCTGAATATCTTGCCAATCAAATTAAAGCGATGACTCTGTTTGCCACCCACTATTTTGAACTGACTGTACTCCCCGAACTCTGCCAGGGAGTCTTTAATGTTCACCTGACAGCGATGGAGCATCAGGATCACATCGTCTTTATGCATGAAGTACAGGAAGGCCCAGCCAGTCAGAGTTACGGCCTTCAGGTCGCTCAACTTGCGGGGGTTCCGGAGCACGTCATTCTCCGCGCCAGACAGAAACTGGTACAGCTGGAAGAAGATACCGGTCAGACCGAGCAACGTCGACAACCCCCTCCGGTTCAAGATGATCTGTTCGTTGCGCCTAAGCCCCATCCAGCCCTGGAACAACTAAAAGCACTTGAGCCTGACAATCTAACTCCCAGACAGGCACTGGAGTTAATTTACAGTCTTAAAAAAGAAGCAAACAGACGTTAATCAAATAAAAAAAGGGCCTTAATTTCAGTGAATTAAGGCCCTTTTTTGATAAAACGAAACACTATTCTTTTAGCAGGTCTTCGCCACTCAAACCATTACGCTCAACAATTTCTCGCAGTTTACGTAATGCTTCTACCTGAATCTGCCTTACCCGCTCCCGCGTCAGACCGATCTCTTTGCCAACCTCTTCCAACGTGCTCATCTCATACCCCCGCAAACCAAAACGACGGGACAGCACTTCTGAATGCTTCTCAGGCAATAAGCTTAGCCAATTTTCGAGGTTACCGCTGATATTGGATTTCTGCAGCAATGTCTCAGGGTCTGATGACTCTTCGTCGGCAATCGTTTCCAACAACATTTTGTCAGAATCTTTACCCACAGGGACATCTACCGACGTCACTCGTTCGTTTAAGCCGAACATTTTTTCAACATTCGCCACAGGCTTATCTACGGCATCTGCGATCTCTTCTACAGTCGGCTCATGGTCAAGCTTCTGCGCCAGTTCACGGGCAGCACGGAGATAAACATTCAGCTCTTTTACAACATGGATAGGCAAACGTATGGTCCGGGTCTGATTCATGATCGCCCGCTCGATCGTTTGACGTATCCACCATGTCGCATAGGTAGAGAAACGAAAGCCACGCTCAGGGTCAAATTTCTCAACCGCTCGTATTAGCCCCAGGTTACCTTCTTCAATAACATCAAGCAGCGTCAACCCGCGATTGATATAACGTCGGGCAATTTTAACCACTAGCCGCAAGTTGCTTTCAATCATTCGCTTACGGGACGCTTCATCCCCTTTTAGAGCACGGCGGGAGAAATAAACTTCCTCTTCCGCTGTAAGCAGAGGCGAAAAACCGATCTCATTCAGATAAAGCTGTGTTGCATCCAGAGATTTGGCATTAAGCAGGTCATTATGCGCCATACTCCCCTTGCCACGCCCGCTGTTCAAAAACGCTGGATCAGCAGCTGGCTTAGCGCCTTTCAGATCAGGCTCTGTATCTTTTGCATCTGTATCAACCGCCAGCTGATCCAGATCCTGCTCGCTATTTTCTACATTTTCCATTGCGATAACCCCAAGTAACCAATTTTTATATTATTATTAGTTACAGATTTTGACAATTAATCATGTGCTTATCTTTTACGCGGCAGATACTTCATTGGATCCACAGGCCGTCCATCTTTGCGGATCTCAAAATGCAGCATTGTACGGGTGGCTCCACTGCTACCAATCTCTGCAATCTTGTCACCTACTTTCACCATATCATTTTCTTTTACATGAATGCGACTGTTATGGGCATAAGCACTCAGGTATTTCTGATTATGGTTAATAATCACAAGGTTCCCATAGCCAAGCAAACCACTTCCGGCATAGACAATCTTACCGGCCTCCGCCGCTCGCACCGGATCACCTTTGCTTCCCGAAAAATTAATCCCTTTGTTAACTTTTCCCCGACTACTGTAACCCTGAATAATCTTGCCAGACACCGGCCAGCGCCAGTTCAGGGCGCGATTTGCAGCAGAAGAAGCAACCGCCTTGCGGGCAACAGGAGGCGATACGGATTTTTTAACAGCCGGCGCCACTGATTTTACGCCAGCCTTTGGCTTGGTGCTATTCTGGGGTACAACTGCTTTTTTCGAAGAGACCGTTTTCTGAGCAGGTACGATTTTCTTAGTAGAGGATTTAGAAGCTATCGTCCTGGCAGGGAGCACTTTTAGCTTTAATGTCTGCCCCGGATAGATTGCATAGCGATCACTGATCCCATTACTTCGGGCCAATTGGCGGAAGTCGAGACCATAACGAAATGCAATTGAGTAGAGAGTGTCGCCTTTACGCACCCGATACAGGTCAGGCCGAAGCTGACTAGTGACGATCTTCACCGGTTGACGGCCACCGATGGAGCGCTCGTCCACTGGCGTGTAGATACTGCTTGAGCTACAAGCAGACAACATCAGGGTAACGGCAACCACTACCGCTACTTTGACGCAATCTGCACCTGCTCCCACCATGGTTTATCCTTTAGCTGCCTGAAAGCGCTCCATAACAACAATAATCGCTATGCCCAGCAGCATCAAGGCGCCAGCCAGAATCAGATAAGAGGGACTACCGGTCATACTCTCAAAGTGCCAGGGTAATATATTTTCCTGTTGCAGTGGCACCTGCTCTCCATGCCGATTGAGGGTATAAGCCAATGTATATTTCCAAGGCCAGACTTTATTAAGAGAGCCCAACATGAAACCAGCAAGCAGAGCCAGCGTCATCTGGCGGTGATGGCTAAACATCCAGCTCAGCAGACGAGAGAAGCTCATAATACCTACAACACAACCCACTAAAAACAAGCCAATCAGTTGTAAATCCACCCCTTTCACGGCGACCAGAATATGTGCATACATACCCAGCAGTAAAAGAATAAAGCTGCCAGAAATGCCCGGCAGTATCATGGCACAAATCGCTATTGCACCCGAGATAAACACCATTAGAGCAGTAGGTTCAACGCTAACGGGAGCTAAACTGGTCACCATATACGCCACCAGAGAGCCCAATATAAAGCTGGATATTAAATTCAGATCCCACTTCTCTATATGACTCATAACCAGCCAGACAGATGCCAGAATTAAACCAAAGAAAAATGACCAGAGATGAATCGGATAATTGGCTAACAGAAAAATCACCGCGCCTGCTATGGTCGCGATACTGGTAATAATGCCCGCCAACAGCACTAAGAGAAAAGTGCCATTCACTTGCTGCCAGAAAGCTTTAGGGCCCTCAGCGAATAACACTTTCAAAGAACCCAGATTAAAGCCTTTAATCGTATTAATCAGCTCTTCATAGATCCCTGTTATAAAAGCAACCGTGCCCCCTGAAACACCGGGAACAACATCCGCAGCACCCATCATCATCCCTTTAAAAAACAAGGCTAGGTATTGCATCATTGTACGCTTAGTATTCATTCAATATTCCATTACATCTTTCAGTTCAGCGTACCGTACCACTTAACAGCGGTACAAACTTAACCCCTTCAAGCACCGAGGTTTCATACTCAGTTTCTGTGACCCGGACAACCAGCTTAAGTTGCTGATTCTGACTTCCACCAACAGGAATCACCAGACGTCCTCCCACTGCCAACTGTGCCAGCAGTTCCGGCGGGACTTCCTCAGGCGCTGCCGTTACCATGATGCCATCAAACGGTCCACGGTCAGGCCACCCCATACCTCCGTCACTGTGCTTTAAAGATACATTTCTGATTTTGAGTAGAGCGAATCGCTGCCGGGCCTTATCCTGCAACGGTTTTATACGCTCAACACTGAAAATCTTATCCACCAACTGGGCGAGTATAGTGGTTTGATACCCCGACCCGGTACCCACTTCAAGCACACGCTCTATAGGGCCTGCAGCCAATAGGATCTCAGTCATTCTGGCGACAATATAGGGTTGCGATATCGTCTGATTAAAGCCGATTGGCAGCGCCGTATCTTCATACGCCCGATGAGATAAAGCCTCATCAATAAAGATATGTCGGGGGGTACCCGACACAACATCCAGCACCTGCTGATCAGTAATACCCTGATCCTTTAGCCGCTGCACCAGTCTGCTGCGGGTACGCTGAGAGGTCATCCCAATACCCTGCAACTGCAACTTATTCACGTTAATTCCTCAAGCCAATTACCCAGATTATCCATACCGGAATACTGGGTCATATCAATATTTATCGGAGTAATTGAAACATAACCGGACTTAATCGCAAAAAAGTCGGTGCCCGGCCCACAATCTTCCGCGACACCCACACCTGAAATCCAGAACCGGCGGGTCCCTCTGGGATCGATTGACTCGACCGGTGCATCCGCCAAAGAACGATGCCCTAAACGCGTCACATGAATTCCTTTGATCTGATCAAGCGGCAAATCCGGTACGTTGATATTCAGCACTGTACGCGGAGCAAGTACCAGAGTACGAATATCTTTTACCAGCTGCCGGACTACTTCTGCTGCAGCTTCATAGTGCTGAGGATTACTACTGACCGAAGAAACAGCAATCGGCGGCAACTGAAGATGGCGCCCTTCCATCGCTGCCGCAACGGTGCCTGAATAAATAACATCATCACCAAGATTTCCACCACAATTGATGCCGGAAACCACCATATCAGGCGCAGCATTAAAGACAGCAGAGGTCCCCAGATGAACGCAATCGGTCGGAGTACCGTTAATACCGATAAAGCCATTCTTATGATGATGAGTTTCCAGAGGGCGATCAAGGGTCAGCGAATTGCTGGCACCACTACGATTGCGATCGGGGGCGACGACATCCAGCTCAGCATCCTGCCCCAGCACTCTTGCCAGAATTTCCAATCCCGGCGCATGAACGCCATCATCATTCGATAGTAGAAGCCTCATTACTCTGTCTCCACTTCCTTAGGGCCAGCAGCCGAGCTGACTTGTACCAGTTCACGTAATACAGTAGTTGCAAAGCTACCCGCTGGAAGATCAAATGCCACCATAAACTGATCTTTCGCCTCTTGTTCAACAGTCAGATTACCCGGCAACAATCGAGCTGATCGACGCTCCTGGTTCAGCCCCAACCGTTCCAAGCCCTCTAGCTGCTCTTGCCAGGGCCGTAACTGCTCAGCTTCCCACTCGACTGCAATATCGGTACAGATTGAACGACCCCGCCCCCACATTGCTGAGGTGAGATGCAACTCACCGCTCAATAAGCGCGACTGAATAGTGTCATCTTCAGGATCATAGACAAAGCAGCTCTGGCTACCGTTGATCATCAGTACATCACCAGCCATTGGAACAGCATAGAGATCTTGTTCGATTCGCTGAGAGACTAACTGGTTAAACATAAAGGAGCGTACTGCGGATATATAAAGGCCTTTCTTATGCCGTTGACGCTCTTTCAGCTTACCGGCAATCAAAGCGGCCCCTTTTGTCAGGTTACCCTGATGATGACCAAAACGTTGCTCACCAAAATAGTTAGGTACACCGTCTTTAATCTGCTCTGCCCGACTTAATAGCGATTCAGCCCCGGTTACCTGACGTAGACGGATCTGAAACCGATTACCGGTGAGGCTCCCCAAGCGTAGCTTGCGCGTATGTTTAACCGCTTTCAGTACTTTAATAGTCTCGGTTTCAAACAACGACCAGGTAAGTGGTGAACGCCCCGGCAGATGCACACTAAACCACTGCTCAGTCACTGCATGACGATCTTTTTTCCCGGCGTAACCCACTTCACGCGGGCTGACCTGGCAAAAATGCGCTAGCTGGCGAGCAACCCAATCTGTATTTTCACCGGTTTTACGGATATATAAAAACACATGGTCACCGCTACCTTCTGGCTCAAATGACAGATCTTCCGTGACCCTGAAGTCATCAGGCTGAGTGCGGATAACCGCAGAAGATGCCGGCTCACCGTAGAGATAATTTAATTCAGATGGAAAATTCATTAACGCTAAGGGTTCCATTACTGGCCGGTATCAGTCGGCGATCGTCCTGGCAATGCGGGAACCAACTGAAAGAAGGACTCACCCTCTTTCACCATTCCCAGTTGATTTCGAGCCCGCTCTTCCAGCGCCTCCAGCCCCTGCTTAAGGTCTTTAACCTCAGCATCTAACTGATGGTTTCTATTTACCAGAAGGTCATTTTCAGCCCGTTGCCGTTCGATCTCCTGCTGCAGCGCCTGCACTTCGCCCAAGTTCGCTTCACCAAACCATAGCCGATACTGCAACCCGATCAGACAGATCAGCAGTAACAACAAAATCCAATGAAACAAATTCCAGCGAAACACAATCAGGCAGCACTCTTACTCGGTATTTAAAATCAAAAAAGGGAGCATCAAGCCCCCTTAGTATTCCACAGATCAGTTAAAAATTAACCCTGACCTTTAATTTCAGACAAACCATTATATACCGCGTCTGCACCCAGCTCTTCTTCGATGCGCAGCAGACGGTTATATTTAGCTACACGATCAGAACGACAAAGAGAACCTGTCTTAATCTGACCCGCAGCAGTACCTACTGCCAGATCGGCAATGGTGGTATCTTCAGTCTCACCAGAACGATGAGAGATAACCACTGTAAAGCCAGCATCTTTCGCCATTTTGATGGCATCCAGCGTCTCAGACAGCGAACCGATCTGATTAAACTTAATCAAAATTGAGTTACCGATACTCTGCTCAATACCACGGCTCAAAATCTTAGTATTGGTTACGAACAGATCATCACCGACCAGCTGAACTTTATCACCAATAATCTTGGTCAGATACGCCCAACCATCCCAATCAGACTCATCAAGACCATCTTCAATAGAAACAATTGGATAATTCTCAGTCAGGGCAGCCAGGTAATCGCTGAAGCCTTCAGCATCAAAGACCTTACCTTCACCAGACAGATCATACTTACCATCTTTATAGAACTCAGACGCCGCACAATCCAGCGCCAGTGTCACATCTTTACCCAGTTCATAACCCGCGTTAGAGATCGCTTCTTTAATTACTACCAATGCTTCTTCGTTAGATGCCAGGTTTGGCGCAAAGCCACCTTCATCACCTACCGCAGTATTCAGGCCGCGGGCTTTCAGTACCGCTTTCAATGCATGGAAGATCTCAGCACCACAACGCAGGCCTTCGGAGAACTTATCAAAGTTAACCGGCTGTACCATGAACTCCTGGATATCAACATTGTTATCCGCGTGCTCACCACCGTTGATGATATTCATCATCGGTACGGGCAGTGAGAACTGACCCGCAGTACCATTGATTTCAGCAATGTGCGCGTACAGAGGAATTCCTTTCTCAACCGCTGCCGCTTTTGCCGCCGCCAGAGAAACCGCCAGGATAGCGTTCGCACCCAGGTTTTCTTTATTCTCGGTACCATCCAGTTCCAACATCTTGTTATCCAGCGCTCGCTGATCGGTTACATCCGAACCAATCAGGGCCTCACGAATAACACCGTTGATAGCAGCAACCGCTTTCAATACACCTTTACCCAGGTAGCGACTCTTATCGCCATCACGCAGTTCCAATGCTTCGCGGGAACCGGTCGATGCACCGGAAGGTGCGCAGGCAGAACCGATAATACCGGAGGAAAGAATCACGTCAGCTTCAACGGTTGGGTTGCCACGGGAATCCAGAACTTCGCGGGCTTTAATGTCAGCAATCTGTGCCATTATTCAAACTCCAAAAAATTATTTATTCTTTACTGTTCAAGCTCTGCAAAGGTGAGTGCAGCTTCGATAAAGCCACTGAACAAACCGTGGCCATCTCTAGGGGTAGAGGTAAATTCAGGGTGGAACTGACAGGCCACGAACCACGGATGATCCGGCGCTTCCACAACCTCAACCAATTCGCCATCAACAGAACGGCCAGAAACAATCAGTCCGGCCTCTTCCAGCTGAGGTACAAAGTTATTATTTACTTCATAACGGTGACGATGACGTTCTTTAATCTCAGTAGAACCATATGCCTGATGAGCGGTAGTACCCTCTTTCAGCATACAAACCTGCGCACCCAGGCGCATAGTACCACCCAGGTCATCAGTGTACCCACGTACCTCTTTGGCACCTTCTTCGGTCATCCATTCGGTAATCAAACCGATCAACGGAGCAGTGGAGTCCGCATCAAATTCAGTACTACTTGCTTCGGCAATGCCAGCAACATGCCGGGCATACTCAATAACAGCAACCTGCATACCCAGACAGATACCCAGATACGGTACTTTATTTTCCCGGGCATACTTAACCGCTGCAATTTTACCTTCAACACCGCGCTCACCAAAACCGCCGGGCACCAGTATCGCAGATACGTCTTTTAACAGATCGGTTCCATCACGTTCAACCTGTTCGGAATCGATATATTTGACAATAACCTTAGTGCGTAAAGCAATCCCTGCATGGGTGATCGCCTCAATCAGCGACTTATAGGCATCCAGCAGCTCCATATATTTGCCGACCATCGCAATGGTCACTTCACGATGTGGATTCAACTTAGCATCGGAAACCCGATCCCAATCAGTCAGATCGGCAGGGGGGCACTCCATATTAAACTGTTCGATAACAATCTGATCTAGTTTCTGCTCACTCAACATCCGTGGAATTTTGTAGATGCAATCGGCATCCGGCAGTGAGATAACTGCACGCTCTTCCACGTTAGTAAACAGGGATAGCTTACGACGGGAAGAGACAGGCAACGCAAAATCAGAGCGACACACCAGAATATCAGGTTGAATACCGATCGAACGCAGTTCTTTAACAGAGTGCTGCGATGGCTTGGTCTTAATCTCACCTGCAGTAGCAATATAAGGCACCAGTGTCAGGTGCATAAACATTGCACGACGCGCACCCAGCTCTACTCTCAACTGACGAACCGCTTCCATAAACGGCAGGGATTCAATATCACCTACAGTTCCACCGATTTCCACCAATGCGATATCAGCATCACCAGCACCTTCCAGTACCCGACGTTTAATCTCGTCGGTAATATGGGGTATAACCTGAACGGTGCCGCCCAGATAGTCGCCACGGCGCTCTTTGCGTAGCACGGTCTGATAGACCCGCCCTGCGGTAAAGTTATTTCGTTTAGACATTGTAGTCCGAATGAAACGCTCGTAATGACCCAGATCTAGGTCAGTCTCAGCGCCATCTTCGGTAACAAATACCTCACCATGCTGAATTGGGCTCATAGTGCCCGGATCTACGTTGATGTACGGATCCAGTTTCAGCATTGTCACTTTCAGCCCTCGGGCTTCCAGTATTGCTGCGAGTGAAGCGGATGCGATGCCTTTGCCTAATGAGGAAACAACACCGCCTGTGACGAAAATATATCGCGTCATGAGGAACCTGTATCTGGTCGTGAAAAGTGGGTCGAGCTGCTCTGAAAACAGCTAGTAAAGATGGGGCTACAGGGTATCAGAATCGCCTCTGACAGACAATGCAGCTGGCAACCATTTCAGTGTAAAACCGGTGCCTTTTTTTTCACTCTGCCAGCCATCACAGACACAAAGCCCCGGTAAGGCCACTATTTGCTCTCCCACAACACAGATCGGCCATGAATTTCGCTGCCAGGCCGGAACCTTATGCTCCTGAAATATTTTCTTCAGGCTACAGGAGCCACCACGCCCATACGGTTGACACCGGTCACCATCGCGCCGATTGCGTACTACTACTCCCGATAGAGAGTTCAAACCGGTTTCGCCGGTATTTTGATCCACACTCAGCAGACCTTGCTGAACCTGAACCCCCCTCTTAGTCAGAGGCGTATTGACCCACTGCATGTCAGTCAGGTCTGGGTGCAACAATATAGTGCCCTGATAGCGCAGCACCTTTAAACCAGGCAATTTTAGTTCCGGCTGCCGATCTCCTGCAGCGCTGATCAGCTGCTGCACACTCTGAATCTGCCGCTCACCGATGGAGAAACCGGCCTGCTGAAACCAGTAACGCAATAGATTATTTCTGCGCGGCCGATTAAGAGCAGCCAACGGCTTGCAGTTAAGCGACGATCGGTCTCCCACCGAGGCCAGATCGATCTCTGCTAACTCATTCTGTAACTGCTCAGCATCGCGAAGGTAGCCTGCAGTCTCACCCCAGCGCCCAGAAAAACCTGGCCACCGGGCCTGCAGCAGCGGCATGACCTTATGTCTAAGGTAGTTACGATCAAATGCCAGCTCAGTATTACTGGGGTCTTCTATCCACTCCAGTTGCTCCGACTCCGCCCAGCTCAGAAGCTCATGCCGCGGCGTATTCAATAATGGCCGCAATAACCTGGCCTGGCCCAACAAGCGCGTCACAGGCATACCTGCCAAGCCACGCAAACCTGTTCCGCGCAATAAGCGGAATAACATTGTTTCAGCCTGATCATTAAGGTGATGCGCCAGCAGCAGACAATCATCCGGCTGAAGGATTTCGCCAAACGCCTGATAACGCGCTTCCCGGGCAGCACGCTCTAGACTGGCAGAGTTATCAACAGAGACTTTTTTACACAAAAAGGGCAGATTAAGCGAAGCAGCCTGTTTTTCACAAAACACAGCCCATTGGGACGATTGCTGCTGCAACTGATGGTCCACATTAACCACCAGTACTCGATCAGCGGGTAGTGATCTCGCCGCCAGGTGCAGTAAAACGATAGAATCCAAACCACCACTTAGACCCACTACCCAGCGACCTGTCCCTTTACGACAGGTATCGAGTTGTTGATTGAATTGAGGCAGTAGGTTATTCATCGGCGTTCTGAAGGCAAAAAAAACCGCCGGACTGGCCGACGGTTCCGATGTTACTGGCTAATGCCGTAGGACATCAGACGCTCATAGCGCCGCTCTAGGAGCGCTTCTTCTTCGATACCAGACAAACGCTCCAGAACCTCCAACAGATGCTTCTTCAGATTCGCAGCGATAAGCCCATGATCCCGGTGCGCGCCGCCTAGTGGCTCATCAACAATCTGATCAACCAAACCCAGTGAGTGAAGGCGATCTGAGGTTAATCCCATCGCCCGGGCAGCGTCTGGCGCCTTATCAGCACTTTTCCACAGAATTGATGCACAGCCCTCTGGAGAGATAACCGAGTAAGTTGCGTATTGCAGCATCATCAACTCATCACAGACACCGATCGCCAATGCACCACCAGAACCACCTTCACCTACCACAGTAGCAATGATGGGCGTGTTCAGGCGTGACATTGCTGCCAGGTTAAAAGCGATCGCTTCGGATTGGCCACGCTCCTCAGCATCGATACCCGGATAAGCCCCCGGCGTATCGATAAAAGTAAGAATAGGCATTTTAAAACGCTCAGCCATCTCCATCAGACGCAAGGCTTTGCGATAGCCCTCAGGGCGCGGCATACCAAAATTACGGCGAACCTTTTCCTTCACTTCACGACCCTTCTGATGACCGATAATCATCACTGGACGACCTTCCAGACGAGCAATACCTCCGATCAGCGCCTGATCATCCGCAAAATGGCGATCACCGTGCAGCTCTTCAAAGTCATCAAAAATCAGTTTCACATAATCCAGCGTATACGGGCGCAAAGGATGACGCGCTATTTGAGATATCTGCCACTCACTCAAATCA
>JAIBDA010000034.1 GCA_024679635.1 Amphritea sp.
CTAATGTCTGAGCTGGTTGAGCAGTTAAGTCTTCAGACTAAGGACGAGCTGGGTATTGAGTTAATCGATATTCGAGTGAAGAAGATCGACCTGCCTCAGCGAGTATCAGAGTCGGTTTATAATCGTATGCGTACTGAGCGAGAGCGAGAAGCGCGTGAATTACGCTCGCGTGGCCAGGAATTAGCAGAAGGTATCCGTGCAGACGCAGATCGTCAGAAAGCGGTTATAGAAGCCAATGCCTATCGTGAAGCTCAGGAAGTGCGTGGTGAAGGTGATGCGCTGGCGGCTAAGATTTACGCCGATGCGTATAACAAAGACTCTGAGTTTTACTCCTTCTACCGTAGTCTGAATGCCTATAAAGAGGCGTTTGGTCAGCAGGGCGATATCATGGTATTGAAGCCTGATAGTGATTTCTTCCGTTATCTGGGTAACCCCAACGGTAAGTGATCGTTATATGCTAATTGTTGTATAAAAAATACGCGGAATAGGCTGCACTAAAGTGCCTGTTTCGTGGTAGTATTCCGCAACCGGGTTTCGACCCGGTTTTTTTATGTGGCGGCTATGTCGTTGTGTTGAGGTAGGTAATGAATTCTGATTTATGGCATCAGTTACTGATCGGTTTCTGTCTGATGCTGGTGTTGGAAGGCATCGTTCCTTTTCTCTATCCACAGCGCTGGAGAAATCTTGTGCATCAGTTAGCACTGGTGAGTAATCAAGGGCTGCGCATAACAGGTTTTATAAGCATGATGACTGGGGTCATCCTGCTGTATATATTTAACTGATTCACTGTATTTCGGAGAGTTGCATGACGTTGGCAGAACGCTGGTTGTTACCAGACGGCGTCAAAGAGGTGCTACCGCCTCAGGCACAACAGGTAGAGTCGGCACGTCGCCGTTTATTGAATCTGTATGATAGCTGGGGTTATGAATTAGTCATGACGCCGCTGATTGAGCATCTTGATTCTTTATTGGTAGGCGTAGGTCGTGATCTGGAGCTGAATACCTTTAAAGTAACTGATCAGTTAACGGGACGGATGCTGGGGGTGCGTGCTGATATAACTCAGCAGGTTGCGCGTATCGATGCGAACCGTTTGACCCATCAAGGGCCTGTTCGTTTTTGTTACTGTAGTACGGTATTGCATACTCTTCCGGCGAATCCTCTGGCTTCGCGTAATCCACTGCAGGTGGGTGCTGAGTTGTTTGGGCATTCCGGTGTTGCCAGCGATGTTGAAATTATTTCGCTGATGGTTGAAACCCTGAATGCGATGCAGGTGAACCGGGAGCTGAGTCTGGATTTAGGCCATGTGGGTATATACCGTGGTTTGATCGGTGACGCTGATTTGAGTGCGGATCAGGAAGCTGAGTACTTTGAGTTGCTGCAGCGTAAGGATCTGCCAGAGATTGCGTTTTTTCTGGATCAGTCGGATCTGACTGATGCTGTTAAGAATTATTTGGCGGTATTGCCAACATTGCATGGTGGTCGTGAAGTGCTGCAACAGGCGCGTGACTGTTTTGCTGATGTTGATGAATCGATTATTGAAGCGTTGGATTATCTTGATGCCCTTGCGGCAAGGATTTCTAGTCGCTACCCGCAACTGGATCTTTATTTCGATCTTAGTGAGCTGCGGGGCTATAACTACCACACTGGTGTTGTGTTTGCTGCTTATGTTCCTTCGTTCGGACAAGCGGTGGCTAAGGGTGGTCGTTATGATGAAGTGGGGCGTGACTTTGGTCGTGCCCGTCCGGCAACCGGGTTTAGTGCAGATCTGAAAACTCTAGTGGAGTTGTCTGTTTCTAAGGAAGACTTAGCGCGTAAGAGCGTGCTGGTGCCGGTTACTGATAACGCAGCAGCAATGGACGCTGTGGCTGAATTGAGAGCTCAGGGTGAGCGTGTTGTCCAGTTGTTGGATGAGACTATTGTGGAAGATCAACAGCAGTTTACTCATCAGTTGGTACAGCAGGATGGAGCTTGGGTTCTCGAGAGCCTGTAAATTTTTAAGTTAGATTAAGAGTCAGAGACAACCAATGGGCAAAAACGTAGTTGTTTTAGGAACGCAGTGGGGCGACGAAGGTAAAGGTAAGATCGTCGACTTGTTAACCGATCAGGCGTCTGTTGTGGCGCGCTTTCAGGGTGGTCACAATGCGGGTCATACGCTGGTAATTGACGGTGAAAAAACCGTACTACACCTGATTCCATCCGGCGTGTTGCGTGAAAACGTGTTGTGCCTGATTGGTAATGGTGTGGTGCTGTCACCGGAAGCGCTGCTGAAAGAGATTAAAGAGCTGGAAGATAGAGGTGTGCCAGTACGTGAACGTCTGCGTCTGAGTCCGGCTTGTCCGCTGATCTTGCCATACCATGTTGCACTGGATGTTGCGCGTGAGACGGCTCGTGGTAATGCGAAAATCGGTACAACCGGCCGCGGTATTGGTCCAGCTTATGAAGATAAGGTGGCGCGTCGTGGTTTGCGTCTGGATGATCTGATGAATCCGGAACGTTTTGCGGTGAAGCTGAAAGAAGTGATGGAATATCACAACTTCATGCTGCAAAACTACTATCAGGCTGAGCCGGTTAGCTATGATGAAGTGCTGAAAGAAGCGCTGGAAATGGCTGAGGTGATGCGTCCGATGGTAGCTGATGTTACTGCGATGCTACACGGTTATCGTGAGCGTGGTGAAAGCATTATGTTTGAAGGTGCTCAAGGCTCATTACTGGATATCGACCACGGTACCTACCCATTTGTTACTTCTTCTAATACCACGGCGGGTGGAGCATCGACCGGTAGTGGTTTTGGTCCGCTGTACCTGGATTATATTCTGGGTATTACTAAGGCGTACACCACCCGTGTTGGCTCTGGTCCGTTCCCAACTCAGTTGGATTGCGCAATTGGAGAACGTCTGGCTGAGCGTGGTCACGAATTTGGTGCGACTACTGGCCGTGCGCGTCGTTGTGGTTGGTTTGATGCGGTAGCGCTGAAGCATGCGATTCAGATTAACTCAGTATCCGGTGTTTGTCTGACTAAGTTGGATGTTCTGGATGGTCTGGAAAGTATAGAAATTTGCGTCGGCTATAAAGATGCGCAGGGTAATGTTGTAACTTCCCTCAGTGGTAGCGAGGATTATGACGCGGTTCAGCCGGTTTATGAGTCAATGCCAGGTTGGACAGAGACTACTCTGGGTGCGCAAACTCTGGAAGAATTGCCAGCAGCAGCGGTTGCCTATATTAAGCGTCTTGAAGAGCTGGTTGGTGCGCCGATTGATATTATCTCAACAGGTCCTGATCGGGTTGAGACAATTGTTCTGCGTCATCCGTTTGATGCCTGAGTCCTGGGTGTAGCAAGACGGAAAAGAAAGCCCGGCCCTGTGTCGGGCTTTTTTGTGTCTGGTTTTTTGGTTTGAGAGCATAAAAAAAACCGGGCATAGCCCGGTTTTTGTGTTGATATGTGTTGTAGTGTTTACTTAGATTTTTCGCTCATGGCGGGGCGAATATTTTGCAGTAGTGCTTTGAGTATCTTCGGATTACCTGCCACCAGATTGCCTGATGTATGGTAATTATTGTCGCCGGTGAAATCTGCTAATAGTCCGCCTGCTTCCTGAATCATCAGGATGCCTGCTTCCATTTCCCATTGATTCAGGCCGAACTGGAAGAAACCATCCAGGCGTCCTGCTGCAGTGTATGCCAGGTTCAATGCTGGTGAGCCACCGCTGTAAATGCTGCCGCTTTCCAGTGTGATGCTTTTGAAGATTTTCTGGAAGTTGTCCAGATTATCTTTATCACTGCTGCGGCCAAAGAATCCGCTTCCGATGAGGGAGCCGTCAAGCAGCTTACGATTGCTGACGCGCAAGCGTTTGCCATTCATCTGTGCGCCTCTGCCGCGACTCGCCGTAAACTCTTCGCCCGTGATGGGATTGAGAATAATGGCGTGTTCAAGCTTACCGCGCTGATGACAGGCTAGGCTTAAAGCAAAGACTGGCAGAGCGTTAGAGAAGTTTGAGATGCTGTCGATAGGATTAACTGTCCAGATTACATCGCAAACCCTGTCTTCAGGTTTATGGGTGCCGGTGTATTCACAGTTGATCTGATGATCGGGGTACGCCTTATGGATCGTGTTAACGATAGTGCGTTCAGCTTGTTTGCAGGTGTCTTCGAGATATTCGCTAACACTTGCTTGCTCAGATTTGATCAGATCAAGTCGTTCTACTGAACGGGTGATCTGTTCACCTGCGGCGCGAGCTCCGCGCAGGGCGATATTAACCATCGGTTGCATCTGTAAAATACCAATAAGGGAACCAAAGCGGGCATTATACAAAACAGTTGCCATATAAAGAACCGTTCGGGATTAATAGTTGGTGATTATCTGGTAAAATAGCGGCCTTTTTTAATGCGGGCGGGTTAGAGATGCTGAAAAACATCCGAATTGTACTGGTTAACACCTCTCATCCAGGCAATATTGGTGCGGCGGCCAGGGCGATGAAAAACATGGGTTTGTCTGATCTGTGTTTGGTTGAGCCGAGAAAGTTTCCACATCGGGATGCCGATGCTCGTGCGGCTGGTGCTACAGATGTCCTGGAAAATGCGCAAGTTGTTGATAGTCTCGATCAGGCGTTGAGTGATTGTCAGTTAGTTGTCGGGGCCAGTGCTCGCAGCCGGACGATTCCATGGCCGATTGTTAACCCACGAGAGCTTGCGGCTATTGTTGAGCCGTTGTCTGAAGATGTTCGGGTTGCGGTGCTTTTTGGTCGGGAGGACCGGGGGTTGACCAATGATGAGCTGCAACGGTGCCATCATCATGTTCATATTCCCGTTAATGAGGAATTTAGCTCGCTCAATATTGCAGCCGCGGTTCAGGTGATTGCTTATGAATTGCGGATGTCTAAGGTATTGGGGGCTGATGAGGTAAAGCCTCAGTGGGGAACGGAGTGGGATGTTGAGTTGGCAGATAATGGTGAGCTTGAGCGGTTGTTTGATCATCTTGAAGAGGCTTTGACTGATGTAGAGTTTCTTGATCCGGAAAAGCCAAGAAACTTAATGCCCCGGCTGCGGCGGCTTTTCTTAAGAGCGCTCCCGGATAAGATTGAGGTTAATATACTGCGAGGAATGCTGACTGCGATTCAGAAGTGTAATCGCCGCTGATATCGGTGATATTCGAGATTGGTGTGGGCGAAGTAACATTGTTTACTGTAGGGCTATAAAGTTGACTGTTTTAGTTGGTTAAATAGTTGACCAAAAAGGTTGGTTATTGCATAATGCTTGCAGCTTCGTCGCAGGACGAAAAAGACAAAGAGGCTAAGTGATGCGATTAACAACAAAAGGCCGGTATGCGGTAACAGCGATGCTCGATCTGGCAATACATGCCGGGAACGGGCCGGTAAGTCTGGCAGATATCTCCGAGAGGCAGGGTATCTCCCTTTCCTATCTCGAGCAGTTGTTTGCAAAACTGCGCCGTAATGAACTGGTACGAAGTGTACGTGGGCCTGGCGGTGGATACCAGCTTAACCGCGAACAGCAGGATATAGATGTGGCTCAGGTGATCGATGCGGTCAATGAATCAGTCGATGCCACAGGCTGTGGGCATACCGGTAGTTGTCAGGATGGTAATATATGCCTTACCCATCATTTGTGGTGCGACCTGAGTAGTCAGATTCATGATTTTCTAAGTAAGATAAGTCTGGCTGATCTTATGGCAAGAAAAGATGTTCGATCTGTGGCAGAGCGCCAGAATCGTGGGCATAATGCATCGTTTGAAGATTCATTGATTTCAGCAAAAGTAACCGTCTGACCTTTTGGTTCAGTTTTTTGGAGAAGTATAGATAATGAAATTACCAATCTACTTTGATTATTCCGCAACGACCCCGGTTGATCCTCGGGTTGCGGAGAAGATGATTGAGTGTCTCACAATGGACGGTAATTTCGGTAACCCGGCATCCCGTTCACAACTGTATGGCTGGAAAGCTGAAGCAGCTGTTGAAAAAGCTCGTCGTCAGGTTGCTGATTTGCTTAATGCTGATCCACGCGAGATCGTATGGACCTCCGGTGCGACAGAGTCTGATAACCTGGCTATTAAAGGTGTTGCTCACTTCTATCAAAAGAAGGGTAAGCACATTATTACGTCTAAAATTGAGCATAAGGCGGTACTGGATACCTGTCGCCAGTTAGAGCGTGAGGGTTTTGAAGTAACTTATCTGGACCCGGATAAAGACGGTATTATACAGCCTCAGGCAATTGCTGATGCGCTGCGTGATGACACTATTCTGGTTTCAGTGATGCATGTGAATAATGAAATCGGTGTGATCAATGATATCGCAGCTATCGGTGAGATTACCCGGGCTAATGGTGTCTTGTTCCATGTCGATGCTGCTCAGAGTGCTGGTAAAGTAGAGATTGACATTGCCGCAATGAAAGTCGATCTGCTCTCTCTTTCTGCTCATAAGATGTACGGCCCGAAAGGTATGGGGGTGCTTTATGTGCGTCGTAAGCCACGGGTTCGTCTGGAAGCGCAGATGCATGGTGGTGGTCATGAGCGTGGTATGCGTTCTGGCACGCTCGCGACACATCAGATAGTTGGTATGGGCGAAGCTGCTGCGATCGCTAAGGCTGAGATGCACCAGGAGCACGAGCGCATTACTACTCTGCGCAAACGTTTCTGGGATGGCCTGGCTGATATGGAAGAGATTTTCCTAAATGGTTCTGAAGGGCAGCGTTACATTGGTAATATGAATGTCAGCTTTAACTATGTTGAAGGTGAGTCACTGTTGATGTCCTTGAAAGATCTGGCGGTGTCATCGGGTTCTGCCTGCACATCGGCGAGCCTTGAGCCTTCTTATGTACTGCGGGCGTTAGGGTTGAGTGATGAGATGGCGCATAGTTCTATTCGCTTCTCTATTGGTCGCTTTACGACAGAGCAGGATATTGATGAAGCTGTTGCTGAGATTCGCACAGCAGTAAGTAAGCTCCGTGAACTATCTCCGTTGTGGGATATGTATAAAGACGGTGTGGATTTAAGCAAAGTTGAATGGGTTCACCACTAAATATTTAGTGGGGAAACCGCTTTAGGAGGTCGTTATGGCTTATAGTGAACAAGTTATCGATCATTACGAGAACCCTCGTAATGTCGGCAAAATGAATGATTCGGATGAGAATGTTGGCACTGGCATGGTGGGAGCACCGGCCTGTGGTGATGTAATGCGTCTGCAGATTAAAGTCAGCGATGAGGGTATCATTGAAGATGCTAAGTTCAAGACCTACGGCTGCGGTTCTGCAATAGCTTCAAGTTCGCTGGTAACAGAGTGGGTTAAGGGTATGAGTCTTGATGAAGCCCAGGAGCTAAAGAATACTACAATTGCAGAAGAGCTGGCGTTGCCGCCGGTTAAGATTCACTGCTCGGTTCTGGCAGAAGATGCGATTAAAGCAGCGGTTGCCGACTATAAAGAGAAGCGGACTAAGAAGTAATAACTGAGCCTAGGGCTCAACGGAGTAAGCGGATTCATGGCAATTACAATGACACCTGCTGCGTCTCAGCATGTTAGCAAATATTTACAGTCCAGAGGGCATGGGCTGGGCATACGCTTGGGTGTGCGTACTTCGGGCTGCTCAGGTATGGCTTATGTGTTGGAGTTTGTTGACGATACCCAGGATGAAGATGAGGTGTTTGAGACCGAAGGTGTTAAAGTGATTATTGATCCGAAAAGTCTTCTCTACCTTGATGGTACAGAGTTAGATTTTGTTAAAGAGGGTCTTAACGAAGGGTTTAAGTTTATTAATCCTAACGTTAAAAATGAGTGCGGATGCGGCGAAAGCTTTAACATTTGAGTTCCTGTCTTCTTTATCTGCTGGTTGTATAATGGATATTACCCAGAACTATTTTGAATTTTTAGCTCTGCCGGTGACTTACCAGCTAGATCTACAATCGTTATCTGAACGAAGCCGGGAGCTGCAAAAAACGCTGCACCCGGATCGTTTTGCTCATCTTTCGGATCGGGAGCGCCGACTCTCGGTGCAATATACTGCTTATCTTAATGAAGCGGTGTCTACTCTGAAAAGTCCTCTGACTCGTGCTCAGTATCTGTTGAAAATGGAAGGTATTGATACTTTTTCTGAAACGCAGGTTCAACTTGAACCGATGTTTTTGATGCAGCAGATGGAGCTTAGAGAAGGGCTTGAATCTGTTCGAGAAGCGTCAGATCCTGATGCTGAGTTGTTGGCCTTGCAAGCGACGGTTGATGGTGAGATGAAAGCGTTGCGTAGTCAGTTTGATGGGTTCTATCAACAATCAACTCCAACCTCCCTTGATGCTGCCGCTGTCTGTGTCAGAAAAATGCAGTTTATTGATAAACTGGGCCGTGAAATTGAGGCTCTGGAAGATCAACTTTTCGATGAATAAATAAATATGGCGTTATTGCAGATTGCAGAACCGGGACAGAGTCCTGAGCCCCATCAGCGAAAGCTGGCGGTAGGCATTGATTTAGGCACAACTAATTCGCTTGTTGCTTCCGTCCGCAGTGGCGAGGCAGCCACTTTGCCGGATGAAGGGGGTAGTCACCTGTTGCCCTCGGTTGTGCGTTATACCGATCAGGGGGTTGTTGTTGGGCAGGCTGCTTTGGCGCAAGCTGCTGTTGATCCTTTCAATACCATTATGTCCGTTAAGCGATTGATGGGCCGTGGCGCGGTAGATCTGAAAGGTTTGCAGGGTGAAGCTGTCTATCGTTTTGCTGATACTGCAGGTGGTATGCCTTACCTGCAAACGGTTGCTGGCGATAAAAGTCCTGTAGAAATCTCAGCGGAGATTCTTAAAACGCTTAAGGCCCGTGCCCGTGCTTCTCTGGAAGGTGAGTTGGAGGGTGCGGTAATTACCGTGCCGGCTTATTTTGATGATGCTCAGCGCCAGGCAACTAAAGATGCGGCCCAGCTGGCTGGAATAAAAGTACTGCGTCTCCTGAATGAGCCTACTGCGGCAGCAGTGGCCTATGGTTTGGATCAGGGCGCTGAAGGTGTTATCGCCGTTTATGATTTGGGTGGCGGTACTTTTGATGTGTCAGTTTTGCGGCTCAATAAAGGTGTTTTTGAGGTTCTTTCCACCGGAGGTGATAGCGCCTTGGGGGGGGATGACTTTGATCTGGCGCTGGCGCAGTGGTTTTTGCAGCAATTAGGCGGGGCTGAAGTGATTGCTGGTGAGTCTCGTTACCTGACTGAGAAAGCACGCTGGACTAAAGAGCGTCTGACTGAGAATGAAACGGTGGTTGTGGATCTGGACCACGCGGGTCAGAAAGTTTCTTTGGAAGTAACCCGGGAGCTGTTTGATGGGTTAGTGGAGCCGTTGGTCAATAAAACAGTTAGAGCTTGTCGTCGGGCGTTGAGAGATGCTGGCGTGAGTACTGATGAAGTGCTCGAAGTAGTAATGGTGGGTGGTAGTACCCGGATGCCGGTTATTCGTACCCGGGTGGAGCAGTTTTTTGATCGTCAGCCTCATATTGATATTGACCCAGATCGCGTTGTAGCGGTGGGTGCTGCGATTCAGGCGGATGTGTTGGCGGGAAATAAACCTGACAGTGAAATGTTATTGTTGGATGTGCTACCGCTGTCTTTAGGTCTCGAGACTATGGGTGGATTGGCTGAAAAAGTTATCCATCGCAATACATCGATCCCTGTTGCGCGTGCCCAGGAGTTTACAACTTATCAGGACGGCCAGACCGCGATGATGGTTCATGTGGTGCAGGGCGAACGTGAATTGGTTGATGATTGTCGCTCTCTGGCGCAATTTGTTTTGCGCGGAATTCCACCGATGGCGGCTGGTGCGGCTAAAATTCGGGTTGCGTTTCAGGTAGACGCCGATGGACTGTTGAGTGTTGCTGCGAAAGAGCTATCAACGGGTATTGAAAGTGAAATTCAGGTGAAGCCTTCCTATGGTTTGGCTGATAACGAGATTGCTGAGATGCTTAAGGCATCTTACAACTGTGCTGAAGATGATATGGCTGCGCGTAGCTTGCGTGAGCAACAGGTCGAAGCTGACCGCTTGCTTCATTCACTTGAACAGGCTATTTCAGCAGATGGAAAGCAATTGTTATCTGAGGGTGAGTTAACTCATCTGCAGGAACAGATGGTTATTTTGCTTAGCCTTCGTAATGGTACAGATTCCGCTTTGATTGAGCAGGGTGTGAAGGTGTTGGCTCAGGTTAGCGACTTCTTTGCTGCTCGACGTATGGATCTGAGTATTAAAAATGCCCTTAAAGGGCACAGTATTGATGAGATTGAGGGAGATTCCTGATGCCGCAGATTATTATTTTACCCCATGAAGAGCTTTGTCCGGACGGTATGGTGATTGAAGCAGAGACGGGTGAAAGTATCTGTGATGCCGCTCTGCGTGAAGGGGTAGAGATAGAGCATGCCTGTGAAAAGTCCTGCGCATGTACTACCTGTCATGTAGTTGTGCGTGAGGGGTTTGGTTCATTGGAAGAGTCTGATGAGCTGGAAGACGATATGCTGGATAAGGCCTGGGGGCTCGAGCCAGAATCGCGTTTGAGTTGTCAGGCGGTGGTTGCTGAAGAAGATATTGTGATTGAAATACCGAAGTACACTATTAATCAGGTGTCTGAGCGACATTAACTCAGCGCTGAAATTGTTGGTAGGAGGTCGCTATGAAGTGGGTAGATGTTTACGATATTGCTATCGAGCTTGATGAAAAGTATCCGGATATTGATCCGTTAGCTGTGAGTTTTCCTGATCTTTATGAATGGGTTATGGCGCTTGACGGTTTTGATGATGATCCTGATCGGTGTGGAGAGAAGGTGCTGGAAGGGATTCAAATGGCCTGGATCGAAGAGCGTCAATGAATGATTCTGAAAAAGCCCGCTAATGCGGGCTTTTTCATCTCTGGGGGTGCTGTTAAGTGAGCAGGCCTTAGCGTATAATTGCGCGTTTTCTTTTTCTAAGAAGCCTGAGACTTTAGTCTGTGGGCTTCGTAATGCCCCTGAACTTTATACTGAGGATGAATAGCACATGGCTATCGAACGTACTTTTTCAATCATTAAGCCTGATGCAGTAGCAAAAAATGTTATTGGTAAAATCGCTTCTCGCTTTGAGTCTAACAACTTAAGATCGGAAGAGCACACGTCTGAACTCCAGTCAGACGTGTGCTCTTCCGATCTTAAGACGCAGGCGAAAGCCGCTTGCTTCAGCGTTTTCTCCAGCCAATCGATACCCTCCAGGTCGAGATGGTTGGTGGGCTCGTCCAGCAGCAGGACCGCGGGACTCTGAACCAGAGCTTCGACGATGGACAAACGCTTCCGCCAGCCGCCGGATAGCGCAACGGCTTCGGCGTCCAGATTCTCGAAACC
>JAIBDA010000082.1 GCA_024679635.1 Amphritea sp.
AGAGGGGCGAGGCCTTGTTGATCCGTTGAGGATACGGTCATAACCTGATAGCCAATAGAGCGGTACAGCGCAATCATGGTCTCGGCACGGGAACGGTTTTCATCGTTTAACAGATCCGTTTTGTTCAGCAGAATAATCGGTTCGATGCCGCTCAGTTCAGACGCAACCAGATAGCGGTCTATGAGGTTGTAATGGGCCAGAGGTTCAACCGCAATAGTAATGACAATCTGATCAATATTGGCGGCTACGGGCTTGAGTTCACCATGATTATTGGGTCGTTGCAGAATGGTTGTACGTGGCTGGTTGGCAACGACGACGCCATATTCTGTCCCGGCTCGCCAGATTACATTATCGCCGGTAACCAGGACATCAAGGTTGGTGCGCATATAACAGCGGAAAATCTGACCGGTGGCTTCGCCTTCCAGTGCTTCAACATCAACCTGACGACCAAAGTGGGAGATTATCTGGCCGTGTTGCTCAGGACCCAGGTCTCCCCCCTCTAATTGCTGATCTATATCCGAGTCTTTGCGGGCTGCCCGTTGGGTGCGCTCGTCCTGGATTTTTTGTACGCGCCAGGTCTGGCGTCGGTTAAGCTTTCGTTTCGACATTTGTCAGCTAAATCTGCTTTGGGGGTGAATTTGTACAGCCTGCTAAGGTATTCTATTCAGCAACAAATTTATAGTACTGACGTTAAGGAATACCAATATGTCACGGCAGAGTAATCTGATCTGGATCGATCTTGAGATGACCGGTCTGAATCCTGAGCATGACAGGATAATTGAAATCGCGACTATCGTAACAGATTCACAACTGAATATTCTTGCTGAGGGGCCTAATCTGGTGATCCACCAATCGGATCAGCTGCTTGATAGCATGGATGAGTGGTGTACGAAGCAACATGGTCAATCCGGGTTAACTCAGGGTGTAAAGGATTCGGCCATCAGTGAGCGTCAGGCAGAGCAGGACACGATCGATTTTATTGCCAATTATGTGGATAAAGGGGCTTCGCCTATCTGCGGTAATTCAATTGGTCAGGATCGGCGCTTTCTGGTGAAATATATGCCGGAACTTGAAGCGTTCTTTCACTACCGCAATCTTGATGTAAGTACGATCAAAGAACTGGCGCGTCGCTGGGCCCCTGAAGTACTGGATGGAGTGGTTAAGAAAGGCTCGCACTTAGCGCTGGATGATATTAAAGACTCAATTAATGAGCTGGAACACTATAGGGCAACATTTTTTAATGTCTGACTTGGTAGTTATCAACCATACTCTTAGTATAAAAGGTGACGTTCTAGCTTAGATAGGACCTATCCGGTCCTACTATCTATACTGGATTGTGACGATTGCAGATAGTGCAAAAAGCATAAATATAAGCCCTATAGTGTTTCTGGTAACGAGAATCAGATGACAGACTCAACCCGTATTGAAAGTTGCATGGAACATCAGCCGGCCTCTGATGAGATGCTGGCGATGTCTGTTGAAGAACTGGATCAGATTCTACGTTTGCAGCAGGCTATATTTTCTCAGGTTGCCAGTAATCTTCCCTGCATTGAAGTGTTGGCGGCTCTTTGTCTGATGGCAGAAAAATTACTGCCGAACTCAGTTGCTTCGGTGATGCTACGTGATGATCAGACAGGACTTCTGAATGTACTGGTTGCCCCCAGTGTGCCGCAGGTGGGTATTGATGCATTGTCAGGATTGGTTCCCGGGCCAGGTGGCGGCTCTTGTGGTAATGCGGTCATGCGCAATGAACCGGTGTTTGTCAGGGATACTTTTACCGACCCTCGATGGGAAGACCTGAGGCAGTTGGCGATAGATTTTAATCTCTGTGCTTGTTGGTCGATGCCCATCCGCAACAATGATGGCAAAGTGATAGGTTCATTTGCTTTGTCTTCGTTTGAGAACCGCTCCCCTTCAGGGTTTCATACCCGGTTGTTGGATGTTGGTGCTTCAATGGTCAATATTGTGCTGGCAAAGCAGTCTCAGGAAGAGGTAATGGAGGAGCAGCGGCAGCAGCTGATAACCGCGCTTGAGTTTGATTCCCTGACGGCATTACCGAATCAGGCAAAGCTGAAGATGGAGCTCGATCTCTGCATTGCAGAGCAATCACTGCTGCTAGTTAACCTGGATAACTTTCGCTTTATAAATACCGCATATGGTCCGGCATTCGGCGATCAGTTTCTCTGTAAAGTAGCCGAACTGCTTACCCGGCAGTTTCCGGATGCTGAATTGCACCGGATAAATGCTGATGAGTTTGCGCTTTATTATCGCGAAACCATTGATCTGAAACAGCAGATAGAAGCGTTTAAAAAGTACCTGTTCAGCCATTCTGTTCAGATTGATAATCAGAGTTTTAGTATTACTTTCACTGCGGGGGGCGCGATCGGCAGAAGAGGTTTACTTGAACAGGCTGTACAGGCGATGAGCCAGGCGAAAGCGCGGGGGAAAAATCAGTATCATATCTATAATGCAGAGCTGGATGAGCCAGATCAGACACTTCGCCGCCAGTATATCAGTTGGAATGCTAAGCTTCATAATGCTCTAAATGATGGGCGTGTGACACCTTTCTTTCAGGGGATCAGAGATAACGCTACCGGGCTTATTGTGAGTTATGAAGCATTGGTGAGGTTAGAAATTGATGGGGCTTTCTTTACCCCATATCACTTCCTCAATGCAGCTCGGTTATCGGGGTTGCTGCCAACGATTACGCGGATTGTTGTTGATAAAGGCTTGGCGAAAATTGCAGGCACTAATCTGACTCTCTCAATCAATATCACTGAGGATGACCTGCTACAGGAATTTCTGGAGGAATATCTTACCGCGAAAACATCAGAATATGATGTTGACCCACAGCAAGTTGTGCTGGAAATACTTGAAGGGATTAGTGCCACGGGTAAAAATAATCATATCGCTCAGCTAAGCCGGCTAAAACAATTGGGTTATAAGCTGGCGATCGATGACTTTGGTACAGAATATTCCAATTTTGAGAGAATCGTCGAACTGCATGTGGATATTGTCAAAATCGATGCGAAATATATTAAACATATCGATACCGACAGTAAGAGCTATGAAATTACCCGGGCGATAGTTTTCTTTGCTCGCAATGCGGGAATTAAAACCGTAGCTGAGTTTGTCCATAATGAGGCAGTTCAGCATGTGGTTGAGTCATTAGGGATTGATTTCTCCCAGGGCTATCTGTTCAGTGAGCCCACGCCTGATCTGCCTATGAGTAGTAATGATTAATAGTAAAATCTAATCAATATTGGCTCTATCGAACACTGTTTTTTTTCAGGTCTGCCGTTGCTTAGTCCGCTAGTTTTTCCACACGGGGGTGATCCAGAATGGGGGTGCTGTTGGCTGTTGCATCTGAGTCTAGGTGGTGCAGCGCCCAGAGAGCGTGTTCGCGAACTAAAGGGTCGCCAGCGTCTACTAACTTTTTTAATGCCTTGATGACCCGTTCGCCGCCACGGCTGTTGCCCAGTGCTACGGCAATGTTACGTTGCCAGCCACTGAAACCGGTGCGTCGGATTGCGGACCCTTCGGTACGCTTTAGAAAGGTCGCTTCATCCCATTCTAGTAGTTCAAGCAGGGAGATTTTGTCGAGCTGATGGCGAGGTGTAAAGTCCTTTTCGTCGCTGGTCTGCGCAAAACGGTTCCAGGGGCAGATCAGTTGGCAGTCATCACAACCAAAGATTCGATTGCCTATCAGGGGTCTGAATTCCTCTGGAATCGAGCCTTTTAGTTCAATCGTCAGATAGGATATACAGCGTCGTGCATCCAATTGGTAGGGCGCTACGATCGCCTGCGTAGGGCAGATATCGATACAAGCCTGACACTGTCCGCAATGCTCTTCGGTGTAGGGCGGATCGATTGGCAGGGGCAGGTCGACAAACAGCTCTCCTAGCAGAAACCAGGAACCTGCTTCCCGGTTGAGAATTAAGGTATGTTTACCCTGCCAGCCGAGACCGCTATTACGGGCCAGGGGCCGTTCCAGAACCGGGGCGCTATCGACAAAGGGGCGATAGCCAAACTCACCAATCAACGCTTCTATCTCTTTACCCAGCCGGGTTAGTTTCTTGCGCATGACCTTGTGGTAATCCCGACCCATGGTGTAGCGGGAGATATAAGCCTGATCTGAATTTTTAAGAATTTTGATTGTGTTGGTATTAGGGGGCAGGCAGTTCATGCGCACACAGATAATTCGCTGGGTGCCTTCGGTCAACAGGGCAGGATTAATTCGCTTATCAAAATTATTTTCCAGATAACTCATCTCTCCCTGGTAGCCTTTGTCCAGCCAGCCCTGCAGTGCATCGGCTTCTGTGCTGAGGTCGGTGCCGGTAATGCCGCACTGTTGAAAACCCAGAGAAATTGCTATTTCTTTGATCTGATTCGCGAGGCTTTGCAATGTTTCGGGGTCGTATTGAGTCATTGGCGCTATATAATGTAGTTAGAATTAGGTTTCCAGAGAGTACGTTATGCCACATTCTGAATTGCCAGCCTCATTATACACAGCGGAACAGACCCGCGCGCTGGATCAAGCTGCGATCAATAGTGGAGTCCCCGGGTTTAAGCTGATGCAACGGGCGGGACATGCTGCTTTTGATCGGTTGCGCCATCGCTGGCCCGATCTGCGCCGGATTACAGTGGTGTGCGGTGGAGGGAATAACGGTGGAGATGGTTTTGTCGTTGCTGTATTAGCTCAGAGGCTGGGGGTGCAGGTGCAGTTGCTCTGTGTTGGCGATGAGCATTTTGTTGAGCGCTTAACGGGTGAGGCTTTACAGGCCTGGAACGGGTTGCTAGAGGAGTCTATACCGTATCAGATTTTCACCGGCCAGCCCTTTACCGGTGAATTGATTGTTGATGCGTTATTGGGCACAGGTATTACCGGAGCGGTACGCGAACCGTTCCTTGGCGCTATTGCACAAGTTAACCGGTCTGGCCTTCCTGTGATGGCGTTAGATATTCCGTCCGGCCTGTGCAGTGATACGGGTGCAGTGTTGGGTGTAGCGGTCCGGGCAGATATGACGGTTACCTTTATCGGCGTTAAGCGTGGGCTGTTGACGCATCAGGGCCCAGAGCATGTGGGTGAGTTGTTCTTTGATAGCCTGCGGGTTGGTGATGATGTTTACGAATCGGTAGAGGTGGCTGGTTTTATTACCGGAGTGGGTGATGTCAGTCAGCTGTTGCCTCCCAGAGATATGGCGACACATAAAGGCAGTTGTGGCCATGTGTTAGTGGTCGGAGGGGATGCCGGTATGGGAGGTGCAGCCATTATGGCAGCCCAGGCGGCCGGTCGTTGTGGTGCAGGACTGGTGACAGTAGCCACCCGGGCAGAACATCTGTCGGCTCTGCTGACTCGCTATCCTGAAGCGATGGCGGTTGGGGTTCGCTCAGGTACCGAATTAGAACCCTATATTGCGAAAGCAGATGTCCTGGTGGTGGGACCTGGTCTGGGTAAAAATGCCTGGGGTGAGCAGCTATTGATGAAAGCGCTGAGTAGTGGCAAACCGCTGGTTTTAGATGCGGATGCCCTAAATCTGCTCGGTCAGCGGGGTGTCTTTGGTCAGCGTAAGGGGCGCAACTGGGTGATTACCCCTCATCCGGGTGAAGCGGCGCGTTTGTTGGAATGCTCAGTGGCTGAAGTACAGGCTGACAGGTTTTCTTCTGTCGTTGCTTTGCAATCTGCTTTTGGTGGGGTCGCGTTGCTGAAAGGGCCGGGAACACTGAGTTTTGATGGGGATGCTATCCATCTGAATCCGACCGGTAATCCGGGTATGGCCAGTGGCGGCATGGGGGATATGCTCAGTGGCGTTATTGGTGCGTTGATGGCTCAGGGTCTGTCCTCTGGTGATGCTACTCGATTAGGCGCATGGTTGCATGGCGCCGCTGCAGATCGAAATGCAGAACTAAAAGGCGCCCGAGGTATGCAAGCGACTGATCTGTTGGCACAATTGCGTTTGTTAGTTAATGG
>JAIBDA010000061.1 GCA_024679635.1 Amphritea sp.
CATCAGAGATGTTCATTTGCAGAGCGATCAACTGTCCTCAGACAGAGCGCCCAACTGCTCAGCCTGATACTCGTTAACCAACGGGTCAACCACAGATCCTAACGCCCCTTCCATCACTTCCTGAAGTTTATACAGCGTGAGGTTGATGCGATGATCAGTAATTCGTCCCTGTGGATAATTATATGTCCGGATACGCTCCGAGCGATCGCCGCTACCCACCAGGGATTTACGGGTACTGGCCTGCGAAGCATCATGACGTTCCTGCTCCGCCGCTTGCAAACGGGACGCCAGTAAAGACATCGCTTTGGCGCGGTTCTTATGCTGTGAACGTTCTTCCTGACACTCAACTACCACGCCGGTAGGAATATGAGTAAGACGGATGGCCGAGTCAGTTTTGTTGACGTGCTGACCGCCAGCACCGGAGGCACGGAATGTATCAACCCGCAGATCGGCCTTATTAATCTCGATATCGCTGACCTCATCCATCTCAGGCATCACTGCCACGGTACAGGCTGAGGTATGAACACGTCCCTGAGATTCAGTTTCAGGCACCCGCTGCACCCGATGGGCACCCGACTCAAATTTCAAGCGGGAATAAACATCCTTGCCTACTATGCGCGAGATGACCTCTTTATAACCCCCGTGATCACCTTCGTTGGCACTGATAATCTCCAGTTTCCAACCCTGATTTTCAGCATAACGGCTATACATCCGCAACAGATCGCCAGAGAAAATTGCCGCCTCATCACCACCGGTGCCCGCACGCACTTCCACAAAAACGTTGCGGGAATCATTAGGATCCTTCGGTAATAACAGAACTTGCAGCTCCTGCGCCAGAGTTTCAATACTCTCCTTCGCTCCGGTAAATTCCTCTTTGGCCATCTCCCGCATATCCGGGTCTGAATCTTCCAACATCAGTTTGGCTTCTTCCAAATCATTCTGAGCTGCCAGATAGGATTGAAAGCACTTAACGACCGGCTCCAATTCAGAGTATTCCATTGAGTAAGCACGAAACGTATTCTGATCATTGATTACCGTCGCATCGCCCAGCAATGCTGCCAGCTCTTCATATCGATCGGCCAGAATTTCCAGTTTCAGAGCTATAGATTCTTTCATCGCTACTCAGTCTTCTTTTACATTATGAGACAGCTGGTACAGGTCCTGTGCCATCTCGAGATAGTCGTCACGCCCCTCAGCACTGGCTTTTCTCAGCTGTACTGTGGGGCTGTGGAGAAATTTATTGGTCAGACCGCGAGCCAGGTTATTTAACACCTCATCCGCTGGCTTGCCATTACTCAGCTGACGCAGCGCTTTTTCAAGCTCAGTGTCACGCAGCTGTTCTGTTTGCTGACGCAGCGCCATCACCGTTTCTACCGCACCCAGCGCCCGAAGCTGACGCATAAAATCAACGGCACCCACTTCCACCAGTGTTTCAGCTTCCATGGCAGCGGTTTCACGACTGCGGACGTTCTCCTCGATCACCTCTTTCAGGTCATCGACGGTATAAAGGTATACATCATCCAGGTCGGCCACTTCCGGTTCAATATCCCGGGGAACCGCGATATCCACCATAAAGACAGGCCGGTGTTTACGCTTTTTTAAGGCAGACTCTACCGCACCCTTACCCAGAATCGGCAGCTGACTGGCGGTAGATGAGATAACAATATCAGCATCTTCCAACGCTTCAGGTATATCACCTAGCATTATTGCCCGGGCATTAAATTCATCAGCCAGCGCTTCTGCACGCACCAGAGTCCGGTTCGCTACAGTCATCTGTTGCACACCGGCCTCCGATAGATGCCGCGCTACCAGTTCAATGGTTTCACCCGCACCGATCAGTAATGCTTTACTTTGACTTAGATCGGAAAAGATATGCTGCGCCAGGCTAACAGAGGCATATGCAACAGAAACCGGATTTTCTCCGATAGCAGTGTCAGTGCGTACTTTCTTCGCCACCGCAAAGGTCTGCTGGAACAACCGTGCCAATTCAGCCCCGACAACGCCTGCATCCTGAGAGACCGCATAACAGGACTTCAGCTGCCCCAGAATCTGAGGTTCACCTAACACCAATGAATCAAGCCCGCTGGCGACCCGCATCATATGCTGGGCTGCATCCTGATTCCAATGCGCATAGCTGCAGCCTTGCAGCTCATCAGGGTCGAGACGATGGTAACTACCCAGCCACTCCAGCAATGCCCGGGTACCTTCCAACTCAGTCGAGCAATAAAGCTCAGTACGGTTACAGGTAGAAAGAATCGCCACCTCTTTCAGGTGAGCAAGTTCGCAGGCTTGTGCCAACGCCTCGGCCATCTGCTCCGGCGCGAAAGCAACCTTCTCCCGAACGGATACCGAAGCGGTCTTGTGATTAATACCTAACGCGAGCAAAGCCATATAGGAAAACGACACCCAGATTTAAAATAGCGCGTAATAATACACTTTATTAAGGGAAAGGTTAAAAAACCAAGGCCGGATCAGATCAATTTTTTACTATTTACACCCAGATATGACAACAGCCCCGAGATTCATCTATAGTGGAGCCTCCATCTATTTGCGACAGATAAGATCAGCTAAATGAAAGCACCTAATCTCACGACAGCTATCGCGACAACATTTATAGCCACCTTGTTAGGCATCAGCGGATGTACCAGCCAACTTAACAAACCAGCAGTTACAGCAGCTGAAACACCGCTGCCAAAAGTAGAATATGTACCTGGCGAACTTAACCGGGAAACCCTCTATGACCTGGTTGTAGCGGAAATAGCCGGGCAGCGAAAAGCCTTTGACCTATCTCTGGATAACTACCTTCACCAGGCTCAACTAACAGGTGATCCGGCCATCGCCAAACGGGCGACCTATATCGCTCAATATTTGCATCAAGCTGACCAGACCTTGCTGGCCAGTACATTATGGCAACAGGCTGAGCCTGAAAACCCTGAGCCCTACCAGATAGCCGCCAGCCTTCTGCTGCGCAAAGGTGAGTTTGCTACCGCACTGCCCCTACTAAGAAAAGCTCTCAGCCACTCTAATCCGCAAACCCTGATGGTCATCAGCGCTCAGACAAAACAGTTCAGCGCCGAAGAGGCTGAGGCCTATATCCAACTGTTGGAGGAATTCGCTGCCGATGAAACAGATGCAACCCTGCTAACAACCTTAGGCCTGCTGTACAAACAGCAAGGCAATGACGAGCAAGCGTTAAAGCGCTTTAATGCTGCCATTCAAGCAGAACCTGAGCACCTTGAAGCGATCATTCAAAAAGCAGAGTTACTACGAACTCAGAACAAGTTCAGACAAGCTATCGTGATTCTTGAATCACAAATGGAGAAAGGCACAGCTGATCAGCAGCTCTATACGCTATACGTACAACTACTGTTCCAGTCAAAACAGTTAAAAAAGGGCAGCGAACAGGCGCAGCTGCTGGTCGATAGTTTTCCAAATGAGCCTCAACTAAGTTTTTATGTTGCTCTGCTCCTATTAGAAAACGAACAGACTGAGCAAAGCCGAAAAATAATGAAAGACCTGCTTATTCGCTACCCGGACAATACCACTCCCCACTACTATCTGGGCTTGGTTGAACAGCAGGAAGGCAATACTGAGCTGGCACTCGATCATTTCCTTAAAGTCCGGGACAATAATAATCTGCTACCGGCTTACCGACGTATAGCAACCCTGCTGGACCACCCAAGTGATCGCCTTCGTCTCCAAGAAATAATTCAGCAGGCCCGCAACAGCATTCCTGAAATAAGCACTCAGCTTTATGTTATGGAAGCCGAGTGGCTTAATCTTAACGACTATAAAGGTACTGCTCTCAGCGTTCTCGACGAAGCCTTGCAGCAACACCAGGATGACGTCAGCCTACTGTATACAAGGGCGATGATACTTGAGCCTCAAGACATTCAACTGATAGAACGCGATCTTCGCCGAGTCATTGAACTGGAACCGGATAACAGCATGGCACTCAACGCACTGGGCTATACCCTATCACTCTATACCGATCGCTTTGATGAAGCCTTTGAACTGATAACGGAAGCATTCAGGCTCAAACCGAATGACCCTGCCATTCTCGACAGTATGGGATGGATCTTACTGAAACAAGGTAAAGCAGCAGAAGCGGTCAACTTTCTTCAACAAGCTTACGACCAGTTTCCCGATCCAGAAGTAAGCGCTCACCTTATCCAGGCTTATCAGGCATCTGGGCAGTTACAGAGAGCTGAAAAACTTTTACAACAAGAGCTTCTCAAGCACCCTGGGAATGATTTTCTGATGGATGCGGCAACCTCCATAGATAAGCCACAGGAATAAACCTTGAAGATTCTTGTACTTATTCTATCTACGACATTACTGTTGACGGGCTGCTCTGGCCTGACACAAAAACAGGACACTGCAGCCCTAACGTACTCATGGGATGAATTGCAGCAGGCGTTACTCACCGCAGATAGTTGGCAGCTCAGAGGGAAAATTGGCATACGTACCCCCAGCGAAAATCAAAGCGCCAGCCTCTATTGGCAGCAACAACAACAGCACTATCAGATCGAACTCACCGGGCCTTTAGGGCAAGGCGGCGCCCGAATCGACGGTGATGGTGAAGGAATTACGATCAACATAGCCGGTGAAGACCCTCTCTGGGCTGCATCGCCTGAGTTACTGATGGAGCAAACTCTTGGCTGGCAATTCCCGGTTCAGCAGCTGCTGTACTGGGTCCGTGGTATTCCAGCACCCGGGCAGCCATTCGAACTAAGTTTAAACCAGCAAAGACCGCAGAAAATCATCCAGAACAACTGGGAAATCAACTACTTACGATTTAGCAATCAACAGGGCTATTCCCTGCCGGAAAAACTCACTATCAGCCAGAATGAACTGCGCCTTACTATCATTGCAAAAGAGTGGCAGATCCAGCTCTGAAATTGACGTTTTTCAGCGGCATTCGTTTGACTTTAACTGTTCGTTCCGGGAAAATGTGCGCCTCTTTTACCGGGCAATGACCGGAATTAAGAGTTACTGGGGTATAGCCAAGCGGTAAGGCAACGGGTTTTGATCTCGTCATGCGGAGGTTCGAATCCTCCTACCCCAGCCATCTTAAACCCTGCTTTCATAGCACCAGGCTAAAGAGAATGGCCGGGCAGCACTACCTGACCCTTTTTATGAGGTTTAAGTAAAGCGCGAGCCCCGTTGAAATTATGAAAGAATCTCAATTAAACGACTGTAGATCCGAGAAGGTAGACATTGTGCCTAAAATGATGGTCTTCACTGGCAATGCAAATCGCCAGCTGGCTGAAAAAGTAGTAGAGCGCCTCGATATTCCCATGGGCGAAGCCACCGTAACAAAATTCAGCGATGGCGAGATCAGCGTTGAGATTCATGAGAACGCACGAGGCAAAGATGTATTTATCATCCAGCCAACTTGCGCTCCCACTAATGACAACCTGATGGAACTGATTGTGATGGCTGACGCACTGCGTCGAGGCTCTGCCAGCCGAATCACTGCTGTAATTCCTTATTACGGCTACGCTCGCCAGGATCGTCGTCCGCGCTCTGCTCGGGTTGCTATCAGCGCCAAAGTAGTCGCTGACATGCTGGCAGGTGTAGGTATCGACCGGGTATTGACCGTCGATCTGCACGCTGACCAGATCCAGGGATTCTTTGATATCCCTGTAGATAACGTATACGGCTCTCCGGTTCTGCTGGATGAGATCGCCCGTCAGAGTTATGACAACCCTATTGTTGTCTCTCCTGATGTTGGTGGTGTAGTTCGCGCCAGAGCTGTTGCCAAACAACTGGGTTGTGATCTGGCTATCATCGACAAGCGTCGTGAAAAAGCCAATGAAGCTCAGGTAATGAACCTGATCGGTGATGTCCAGGGTCGTACCTGTATTCTGGTAGACGACATGTGTGATACCGCTGGCACGCTGTGTAAAGCAGCGGGAGCCCTGAAAGCTAACGGCGCTGAGAAAGTTGTTGCTTACGCCACCCATGCAGTATTGTCTGGCGCAGCGATCAGCAACATCACCGGCTCGGAGCTGGACGAACTGGTTGTGACGGATACTATCCCGCTCAGCGAAGCTGCTGCGAATTGCCGTCAGATCCGTCAGTTAACGCTGGCACCAATGCTGGCAGAAGCGGTACGCCGCGTCTGCAATGAAGAATCTATCAGCGCCATGTTCCGCTAAGCCTTCGGGCATAGCTAACAGCTGATATAGATCCCACATAGGGATAATGCGCCCGCAAGGGCTTACTCAATAACTGCAAAGACCTGGTCGCAAGGTGTTTGCAGTTTTGTTTTTACTATAGGTATTAAAATGAGCAACTTTGTATTGAATGCACTACCACGTACAGACGAAGGGAAAGGTGCGAGCCGCCGCCTTCGTCACTCTGGATACGTTCCAGCTGTTGTTTACGGTGGAGACAAGCGTAAGAAGCCTGTATCTATCTCTCTGGAAAACCGTGTACTGGTTAAGCAGACTGAAGATTCTTCTTTCTACTCCTCTATTCTGACTCTGGAATTAGAAGGTAAGGAAGAGCAAGTAATCATTAAAGATCTGCAACGCCACCCGTCTAAAAGCAACATCATGCACATCGATTTCCTGCGTATCACTAAATCTACGCCTATCGAAATCGTTGTACCGCTGAACTTTGTTAACTTTGACAAGTCTCCAGCTGGCAAAGCATCAGGTAAGTTTACTATCCAGCAGAACACCACTACGGTTCGCTGCCTGGCTGATAAACTACCAGAAGCTCTGGAAGTAGATATGTCTGCTATCGATATGGACACGGTTATTCACCTGTCCGATGTATCTCTGCCAGCAGGCGTAGAGATCGTACAACTGCGTCGTGGTGCTGACCGTGACCAGAGTATCGCACAGGCTTACACTCCACGCGGCAGTGTAGCTGCAGAGTAATTCTGCTAACAGAAGACAGGTTCCGGCATGCAAGACCAGATACAACTGATCGTTGGCTTGGGTAATCCCGGCCAGAAGTACGACCAGACCCGTCATAATGCCGGAGCCGACTTTGTCGGGCAGCTTGCTGCCCGACACCTTACCCCACTCAAGCCTGAATCAAAGTTTCACGGCCTGTATGGGAAAATCAGCCTGAACGGCTCTCCTGTTCACCTGCTGATCCCTACTACTTTCATGAATCTCAGTGGCCAGGCTGTTGCCTCGCTGGCTAACTTTTATAAGATTCCTGCTGAATCAATCCTTGTCGCCCACGATGAACTGGACTTACCCCCCGGCGTTGCCCGCTTTAAATTAGGCGGAGGACACGGTGGCCATAACGGTTTACGCGACATGATCAGTAAAATGGGCAACAACAAGAATTTCTATCGCTTGCGCATTGGCATCGGACATCCGGGCAGCGCAAGCCAAGTCAGTGGTTTCGTCCTTAAAAAAGCCCCAGCTTCCGAATTCAAAATGACTGAAGCGGCCTGCGACGAAGCGATGCAAGTGCTAGAACAAGCCACTAGTGGCGACTGGCATAAAGCGATGACGACCTTACACACTTTTAAAGCTGAATAACTGACGACAGGATAACTGGCATGGGTTTCAAATGCGGCATCGTTGGCTTGCCTAACGTAGGTAAATCTACTCTTTTCAACGCCCTAACCAAAGCAGGTATCGGTGCTGAAAACTTCCCATTTTGTACAATTGAACCCAATGCGGGCGTTGTACCAATGCCTGATCCCCGTCTTGACGCGCTGGCTGACATTGTTAAGCCTAAGCGGGTACTGGCCACCACGATGGAATTCGTGGACATTGC
>JAIBDA010000048.1 GCA_024679635.1 Amphritea sp.
TTGATCTCGGGTTTAACCTGCATCGCTGCAACAATTGAAGCTCTGTCCATTATCTACTCTCGTGATTTGTGGCTTGATCTGTTGGTTATTCTAAGGGAAAGCTGCAGAGGCTGTGAAGTGGTTTTCTGCAGGCGGACCAGGGCGGGTAAAATTGAATAATAAAAAAGGCGCCGAAGGGCGCCTTGTATCAATGCGATGCGTAAATGCAGAAGTGTTGTTTACTTCTGCACTTATTGCTCCTGCTCTTTTTCTTCGCTATCAAAAACGCCGAATGTCAGTCGGCTAAACCATGAACGTTCTTGTTTTGGCTGTGCTGCCTGAGTTGTTCTAACAACCGGGCGTGCTGTTTCGTTGCTGCCTAGCAGTCCGAAAGTGGCGGTGCTTAACAGAGACTCTTTTTTGGCGAGACTGATATTGGATTGATAGCCGGGGAAGTTAGCATCCAATACGGCTTGTGAGTCATCTGCTAAGTCGGCCATGCCCAGTTCAGAATAGGCCAGTACCATGACTGAAAGAGCATCGGGGACCGCAGGGGTTTCCTGAAAGTTTTCCACGACATAGCGACCCCGGTTTGCTGCCGCGACCCAAGCTTCACGTTTCACATAATAACGGGCAACATGCACTTCGTAAGTGGCCAGTCGGTTTTTCAGGTAGGTCATCCGTTTCTGCGCATCGGGTGCGTATTGGCTATTCGGGAACCGCGAAATCAGTTGCTGGAAACTCTGGAAGGATTCCAGAGCGTTGCCCGGATCACGTTGGGTCTCATCGATCGGCAGATACTTTTCGAAGAAGGTTCTGTCTTGCTCAAAGGAGGTCAGGCCTTTCAGGTAGAGAGCGTAGTCTAAATTCGCATGGTTTGGGTTCAGGCGAATAAAGCGGTCCGCAGTAGCCCTTGCTGCTTCTGGCTCGAAATTCTTGTGATAGGCAAAGATTAACTCAAGTTGAGCCTGATCTGAGAAGCGCCCGAATGGATAACGCGCTTCAAGTAGCTGTAGTTTTTCAATAGCAAACGGGTAGTTTTCCCCTTCAAGAAACCCCAGGGCGTCTTCATACAGCTCCTGTTCGGGAACATCCGGTGTTTCTTTTTCATCACCGCCAAACCATGAGCAGCCAGAGGCCATCAGAGTGATAGAAACAATTGCAAGCAGCTTTGCCAGGCGCATAAAGATATATCCTGCTGTAAGTGAGAGTTTACCCTTGGATAACAGCGGCTACTGTTAGTTTCAGGTATACTGTGCAAAATTAATTCGGCCTATTTAAACATAACCTAAAGGCAAGCCAAAGCATCTCTGTGTTTTCCTTGCTATAAAGCCGATATTTTCTTCATTTTTTCCGAGACTTAGATAAATCATGACTGAGCAGGTTCAACTTAGTACAACGGTATCCGATGATCTTATCGGCAAACGACTGGATCAGGCCGTAGCCGAGCTTTATCCCGAGTACTCCCGATCCCGGCTACAGGGCTGGATTAAGGATGGTTGCGTCACCGTAGATGGTAAGGTGAAGCGTCAGCGGGATAAGCTAATGGGCGGTGAATTGTTGGTGATCGAGGCTGAGCTGGAGGTTATCGACCAGTTTAAAGCGATCGAGATGCCGTTGGATATCGTCTATGAAGACGATGATATTATGATTATCAATAAACCAGCCAACTTAGTTGTTCATCCGGCAGCGGGTCATTGGGACGATACGTTGCTCAACGGCTTATTGCACTACTGTCCTGATATTGCTCAGGTACCGCGGGCGGGTATCGTTCATCGACTGGATATGGATACTACGGGCCTGATGGTCATAGCGAAAACGATACAGGCGCAGACTGAGTTGGTGGCGCAGCTTCAGGATCGCTCAATGGGGCGTGAGTATGAAGCGATTGTAAACGGTGTTATGACCGGTGGTGGTACGGTTGATGAGACTTTGGGAAGGCATTCCCGAAACCGGCAGAAGATGGCAGTTGTTGGTGTAGGTAAAGAAGCCGTGACACATTATCGGGTACTGAATAAATTTCGTGCGCATACCCATATACGGCTGAAATTGGAAACCGGACGTACCCATCAGATTCGGGTGCATATGTCATATATTAATTATCCGGTGGTGGGTGATCAGCTGTATGGAGGACGTTTCCGTCTACCCAAGGGTATCAGTCCTCTGTTGCAGGGACGATTAAAGCGCTTTACACGTCAGGCACTCCATGCAAAACGCTTAGAGCTCTTTCATCCGGTGACCGGTGAGTTAATGGCCTGGGAAATTGATCTTCCTGATGATCTACAGAATTTGGTCGATAGCTTGAAAAAAGATGCCGATTATCACGAAGTGGATCAGTGAAACTAATCTCTGCCGATTGGTCTGCCGCGGATAATATCCGGGCTGTAACGACCACCCGGTTGGGCGGTGCTAGCGTAGGGCCTTACGCCGGACTTAATCTGGGTGACCATGTTGATGATGCCCCGGACGCTGTGATTGAAAATAGAAAGCTACTGGTACAAAAGCTGGGGCTGCTTAAACAGCCTCAGTGGTTAAATCAGGTGCATGGTACTACGGTGATCAAGGCGTCAGATGAAGGCATAGCAGAGCAAGCTGATGCATGCTGGAGCGATGAGGTCGGTCAGGCCTGTATTGTCATGACGGCGGATTGTTTGCCAGTATTCTTTACTGATCTAAAAGGCACTCGTGTCGCTGTGGCGCACGCCGGTTGGCGTGGACTGGCTGATGGCGTATTGGAGCAGACTCTGAGTGTTTTTCCCGACCCATCTGCAGTCATGGCTTGGATGGGGCCGGCGATCGGTCAACAGGCATTCGAAGTGGGAGGGGAGGTCAGAGAGCAATTCTGTGATCTGCTTGAGGCTTCAGCCGTGGCTTTTCTTCCTTCAACGAACCAGGGAAAGTGGTTGGCAGATATCTACCAGCTTGCCAGGCTTCGGCTTGACCGGGCCGGAGTTCCTGAGATTGGTGGTGGTAATTATTGCACCGTCAGTCAGCCAGAGCTTTTCTACTCTTATCGGCGTGAGGCTGTTACGGGTCGAATGGCCAGTGTTATCTGGATAGACTGATCTGAGTCAATAAACCAGCGCTCACTTCTTGATTGCTTTTGATTACCATATGATAATGGTTCTCATTAACTTCTAAGGCGCTGTGATGACCCTGACTAAGCTGAGTGGCAAACAGAAAGCAAAAATTAAAGCATTAAGCGGTCCGGAACCGTTACGTCAGCGACTGGTTGCATTAGGTATCTTGCGCGGTTTACAGGTTTCAGTTGCAGCCACTTCTTTGTTTGGAAATCCTCGTACTTATATTATAGGTAAGCAGCAAATTTGCCTGCGTAACGAAGAAGCGGGTTATATTCAGGTGGAGTTACAAGCCTGATGCCAGAGAGTTCCTCCTACACCATCGCCCTGATCGGTAATCCTAACTGCGGCAAAACGTCTCTGTTTAATCAGCTTACCGGTGCGCGACAGCGCACAGGCAATATGGCAGGTGTGACCGTTACCAGTAGAGAGGGGCAAAGAGAATGGAAAGGAGTCGACTTTCACTTTGTGGATCTACCGGGTATTTACTCGCTGGCCAACAGTCGGGTTGAAGAAACCGTAGCCCGTGATTACCTGAAGGATACCCCCCCAGATCTTATTCTAAACGTGCTGGATGCAAATAATCTTGCGAGAAACTTTGCGCTGACGACTCAGTTGATGGAACAGGGGTTGCCAGTTGTCATCGCGTTAAATATGTTGGATGAGTTAGAAAAGCAAGGGCATGCTATTGATCTGGATGAGTTGAGTCGGGGCTTAATTAAACCTGTTATTGGCAGCGATGGCAGAAGCAGTGCCCATATTCCGGAACTTCTGGATCTGTTGCTTGAAAATATACCTCAGCAGATTGAGGCTTTGTTGATCTCCTATGAGCCTCATCTCGAAGAGGCGATTGTCACACTTGAAGCTACCGGACTGGAACGCTGGCAAGCATTGCGCTGGCTTGAGTCCGCCGGTGAAGGTGTCGCGCTAGAGAGTGACGAGCAGGCTCGAATAAGTAATCAAGCTCTGAAATTGCTATCTAGTCGTCATGATGAATCTCCGGCTGAGATGGTGGCGGAAGGTCGCTATGGTTACATTCATGGGTTACTGCATAAAAGTAGCAGTGAGCATCAGGATCAGTCGGCTGCGGATCACTGGCTGGATCGTATTACCCTGAATCGCTGGCTGGGAATGCCGGTCTTTGTCATGCTGCTGTGGTTGATGTTTGAGGCGACCTTTACGCTTGGAAGTTACCCGGCGGACTGGATAGATACTGCGGTTGGCTGGATTGGAGGGCAGGTGGGGGAATGGATGCCTGAGTCTCTGTTAAATGATCTGCTGGTGGAAGGACTCATCGCCGGGGTGGGTGGGGTACTGGTTTTTCTACCGAATGTTGTGTTGCTGTTCTTTTTTATCGCTTTGCTGGAGCAAAGTGGCTATATGGCTCGGGCCGCGTTTCTGATGGATAACCTGATGAGTAAAATCGGTTTGCACGGTAAGGCCTTTGTGCCCTTAGTAATGGGATTTGGTTGTAACGTTCCTGCGATTATGTCAGCTCGGACTATCGAAGAGCCCCGGGCACGGTTGATCACTATTTTGATCAATCCTTTTATGAGTTGTTCTGCACGGCTACCGGTGTATGTATTGCTCGCAGGTATCTTCTTTGCTGAAAGCGCAGGTACTGTGCTTTTTGCTATGTATATGCTGGGTATACTGGTGGCCTTTAGTGTTGCAGCGATACTGGCGCGGACTATTCCTGCGCAACATGATGAAACTTTTATTATGGAACTGCCTCCCTGGCGCTTTCCTTCAGTTCGCTCAATGTTTCTGCATGTCTGGGATAAAGCGGGTGGCTTCCTGCATAAAATTGGCGGTGTTATTCTGGTAGGTTCGATTCTTATCTGGCTGTTGCAGAGCTTTCCCCGTCAAGGTACTCCATGGCTAGAGCAATTGGGTCATTTCGTAGCCCCGGTGTTTTCACCAATGGGCTTTGGCTGGCAGGAAACCGTTGCGTTATTGTCAGGTTTTATCGCTAAAGAGGTTATTGCTGCTTCCTTAGTGGTGGTCTATCACACCGATATGAGCGATATGGCCGGTTTGCAGGCGGCAATGGGTGAAAATCTGGCGCCGGCTTCAGGTCTGGCGTTGATGGTATTTACTCTGCTGTATATGCCGTGTCTTGCGACAATCGCGACCATTCGTAGAGAAACTGGGAGTTGGCGTTGGGCGGGTACCTCAATCATGATGGGGCTAACTCTGGCCTGGCTCGGCTCATGGCTGGTTTATAATATTGCATCAATCTGGATGTAGGCAGAGCATTAATCTATGACTCAGTTTGACTGGTTGGTTTTAGTCGTTGTGGTTGCGTTATTGGCATTGTGGTTCAGCCGCTATATCTATCGTGCGTTCAATAAGAAATGCAGTAGTCGCGGGTGCAGTAATTGCACCGGCTGCGGGCAAAGTGATCACCCCTCTTCAAAATAATGCTGTATAGATTATCCCTGTAAATATATAAGTGATTACTTATGTAACCCTTGAAAACCTCCTGTGCTACCTATACTTAGTAGATAAAGTAATGAAACCTGCCGTCCGCTTTGATGAAAGCTCAAAACCGGCTGGGTGACACCGATTAGGAGGGGAATATGCAACCCGAGCGTTTTACCAGTAAATTACAATCTGCCCTGGCGGATGCCCAGTCTTTGGCTGTAGGTAAAGATCATAACTATATTGAGCCGGCACATCTGTTGCTGGCGTTACTTGATCAGCAAGGTGGTTCAGTAAAGCCTCTGCTGGCTCAATCCGGAGTTAATGTAAATCAGTTGCGTTCAGCAGTGCAGCAATTGTTTTCTGAGCTGCCGCAAATTTCGAAGAGTGATGGTGAGTTACGCTTTTCACCCAATATGGGAAAGCTCTTCAACCAGACAGATAAACTTGCCCAGCAACGCGGCGATCAGTACATTGCCAGCGAGCTTTTTGTGCTGGCGATGCTGGATGACAAAAGCGGTGTTGGCAAGCTGTTGAAACAGGCTGGCGCTACGAAAGCGGCTCTGGAACAGGCGATTCAACAGATGCGGGGTGGTGAAGCTGTGAATGATCCTAATTCAGAAGAGAATCGCCAGGCGTTGAATAAGTTTACTATTGATCTGACTGAGCAGGCTGAGCTAGGCAAGCTTGATCCGGTTATTGGTCGGGACGATGAAATTCGCAGAACAATTCAGGTGCTGCAACGTCGCACTAAAAATAATCCGGTACTGATAGGTGAACCCGGAGTTGGTAAAACAGCAATCGTAGAAGGCCTGGCACAACGGATTATCAATGGTGAAGTGCCTGAAGGGCTGAAGAATAAGAAGGTTCTGTCACTGGATATGGGGGCCTTGATTGCAGGCGCCAAGTTCAGAGGTGAGTTTGAAGAGCGCTTGAAGGCGGTGCTGAATGAGCTTTCTAAGCAGGACGGCCAGGTTATTCTGTTTATTGATGAGCTACATACCATGGTCGGTGCTGGCAAAGGTGAAGGCGCTATGGATGCGGGCAACATGCTCAAGCCTGCGTTAGCCCGAGGTGAGCTTCATTGCGTGGGTGCCACGACACTGGATGAGTATCGTCAGTATGTGGAAAAAGATGCTGCACTCGAGCGCCGTTTTCAAAAAGTGCTGGTGGATGAGCCCAGTGAAGAGGACACCATCGCTATCCTGCGGGGATTGAAAGAGCGTTATGAGATCCATCATGGGGTAGATATCAGTGATTCTGCGATTATCGCTGCCGCTAAGCTGTCCCAACGTTATATCACGGATAGGCAGTTGCCAGATAAGGCGATCGACCTGATTGATGAAGCGGGTAGTCGAATTCGTATGGAGATAGATTCTAAGCCCGAGAGTATGGATCGACTTGAACGCCGTTTAATTCAGTTAAAGATGGAGCGTGAAGCGCTTAAGAAAGAGAAAGATCAGGCGGCAATAAAGCGCCTGGAAGAGCTGCAAACAAATATCTCTGTAGTGGAGAAAGAGTTCTCAGATCTGGAAGAAATCTGGAAGGCCGAGAAAGTTGCTCTCCAGGGGTCGCAGCAAGTCAAGGAAAAACTGGAACAGGCGCGTACCGAACTTGAGCAAGCAACCCGCTCGGGTGAGCTGAGTCGAATGTCAGAATTGCAGTATGGTGTTATTCCCGAACTTGAAAAAGAGCTGCAGGCAGCTGCAGATGTGGAGGATCAGCCTCAGCAAAATCAACTGCTGCGTAACCGGGTAGATGAAGAAGAGGTTGCGGAAGTTGTGTCCAAATGGACCGGTATTCCTGTTTCCAAAATGCTGGAAGGAGAGAGGGAAAAGCTACTGCGTATGGAGGATGCGTTGCATAAACAGGTTATTGGTCAGCACGAAGCAGTATTGGCGGTATCAAATGCGGTACGGCGCTCTCGTGCGGGGTTGTCTGATCCGAATCGGCCTAATGGCTCATTCCTGTTTCTTGGGCCAACCGGTGTAGGTAAAACTGAGTTATGTAAAGCCTTGGCAGGTTTCCTCTTTGATACTGAGGAGGCGATGGTGCGAATCGATATGTCCGAGTTTATGGAGAAGCACTCCGTTGCCAGGCTAATTGGAGCGCCTCCGGGTTATGTTGGGTATGAAGAGGGTGGTTACCTGACTGAAGCGGTTCGTCGTAAGCCGTACTCGGTATTGCTTTTAGATGAGGTGGAAAAAGCTCATCCGGATGTCTTTAATATCTTGCTGCAGGTACTTGAAGATGGTCGTCTGACCGATGGTCAGGGCCGCACAGTAGATTTTCGTAATACTATCGTGGTTATGACATCTAACCTGGGTTCAGATCTGATTCAGAACTTTAGTGATGATGACGATTACGCGTTGATGCAATCGGCTGTAATGGAGGTGGTAGGCAACCATTTTCGTCCGGAAGTTATTAATAGAATCGATGAAGTGGTTGTATTCCATAGTCTGCGTAAAGAGCAGATTCGTGGTATTGCTGAGATACAGCTAAGCCGTCTGCGTAAGCGCCTTACTGAACGTGAATTAAGATTGACCATGACACCTACCGCGATGGATAAACTGGTAGATGTTGGCTTTGAACCTGTATACGGTGCTCGGCCACTTAAACGAGCAATTCAACAGTGGATTGAAAACCCATTGGCGCAAGAGCTACTGGCTGGGAAGTATTTACCGGGAGAAGAGATAGGAGTGGATGTTGAAGCAGGGGCGTTTATCTTCCGTTGATAATTCACTGGAAGCATTAGCTCTGCTTTTTGGTCAATTAATAACGGTTGATCAACTCTAGAATTATGCCTCTCGCGGGGATCGATTCAGTTAATATTTTAAAAAGCCGGATTTATCCGGCTTTTTAATGATCTGATACTATTTAGCTACATTAATAACCTGTAAGTCATTGGCGAAATGCGACACCCGCTGCAATAGTTTAGATACAGCTAATAAGAAATTATGGGGTGCGTCATGAAAATAATAATTGTAGCTTTGCTGAGTGTCGTAATGGTTGCTGCTAATGCAGAAGAGAAAGGCTCGATGCATGATTGGCGTCACGATGGCTCTTCTAATGATAAATTAAGTAACCTGGTGAAGTTAGTGCCAGGTACTTCTCACTGGATGGCTGAAATGGGCGAACGCTATCAAAACCTCTATTGGGCAGCAAAACAGGAAAAATGGGATTTTGCTCATTATCAATTAGAAGAGATGGAAGCTTTAGCTCGCATTGTTTCCCGAGCCAGACCAAACAGGGCAGAAACGGCTTCGGTTTTTTTGGATAAAGCTATCGAGCCGGTTGAGCATGCATTATCGGATAAGGACTGGGGCAAGTTTGAAAAAGCTTTTTCGGTATTGCGTGCGGAGTGCATGGCTTGTCACGCCAAAAATGATCATAGTTTCGTCGTACTTCCAGAAGAACCCGCCTGGGCATCGAGTCCCGTTTTAAATATGAGTAAATAAATACAGATAAAACCGCCGTCAGGCGGTTTTTATGGTTTAAGGGTAAGTGTTGTCTTTTGCATACGAAGTCGGTTGTCATAGCGCTCGTGAAAAAGGCTTTTCTAGCCAGGAGCAAACGGCGAAGCCGCATCTAGCCAGTCGCGAAGCGACGTTCTAGCGACCGCTTCTAATAATATCGATCTTTTTCATCAA